>DATLFZ010000330.1:0-14756 GCA_035540795.1 Beijerinckiaceae bacterium
GTCCGTGTCCGGCAGGGCGCGGGTGAAGGAGAAGCCCGAGCTCGTCGTCGCCAGCGCCGGAAACCCGAGATGGGCGAGGTAGCGCGCCGTGCCGATGTCCCACGGGTTCGGGATCACGAAGCAGCCGCCCTCGTGCAGGCGGCGGAAGGCGGCGAGGCGGGTCTCGATGGCCTGCATGGGTTCGGCCTCAGCGTGGGCGAAAAAGCAGAAGGGCGAGGAAGGCTTGCCGCGCGTCCGCCGGCGCTGCCGACAGGCGCCGCACGGCGGCGCGACCCGCCGTGATCGTCAGGGCGGCGTCCGCCCGCTCGAGTACGATGCCGGGATCGTAGTCGGCGGCGTAACGCTTCCCCTGTAGCTCGATCACGGCCGCGGCGAAGCGCTGGAGCTCGGACCCGAACCCCTCGGCCGGAACGTACCGCGCGTAGCGGGGACTCGGCGCCGCCTTCGTCGCCTCGACGCAGACCTCCGTCACGACGCGATGATCGATGCTCCGGTAGGCTAGGCCGTACCGCGGTTCGGACCGCTTGGTGGCGCCGACATACTCGTCCGCGGCGGCCGCGGCGAGCGCGTGGAAGACGCCGTAATAAGCGCTGGAGACCGCCCGGCGCAGATCCACCTGCCGCGCCGGGCCGGTCGGAGCGGCGACGAGCCGGTCGGCCTGATCGAACAGGTGCTCAGGGTTCGGAACCGCCATGATGGGCGAACTCGTCGGCGGAGGCGTATTGGATCGTGGGCGGACGCTCGTCGCCGGCTTCGGCGAGGCGACGGCGCATCTGGAAGAGCGTCTCGATCACCGCGTCGCCCGAGATGCGGTCCTCGACCCCTGGGGCGATCACGATCGTGACCCGGAGCGCGTCCCGGCCCTGGAAATCGGTCGGCTCGACCACGACGCGATCGACGTCGCGCGGCCCGACCCCGAGGTGGCGTCGGGCCACCTCGGTCGCGATCTCCGTCAGGCGTTCGGCGCCGAGCATCAATGGTTGTCCCGGGCCACCCCGTAGGTCTGGACGATGCGCTGGTACTTGACCGCCGGCTTGAGGACCATGCCCTCGGAGAGCTGGTCGACGATGGCGCGCTGGATCTCCTGCCAGGGGGTCTGGCTCGCCGGATAGGGGTAGCCGCCCCGGGCGGCGAGGTCCTCGCGGCGCTTGTCGAGTTCCTCCGCCGAAAGCAGGATGTCGGCTGACCGCTTGTTGAGGTCGATGCGGATGCGGTCCCCGGTCTGCAGCAGCGCGAGGCCGCCGCCGACCGCCGCCTCCGGCGAGGCGTTGAGGATCGAGGGCGTGCCGGAGGTGCCCGACTGGCGCCCGTCGCCGATGCAGGGCAGCGACAGCACGCCTTTGCGGATGAGCGCGGTCGGCGGCTGCATGTTCACCACCTCGGCCGCGCCCGGATAGCCGATCGGGCCGGTGCCGCGCATGATCAGGATCGTGTGCTCGTCGATGTCCAGCGACGGATCGTCGAGCCGGTGGTGGTAGTCCTCCGGCCCGTCGAACACCACGACGCGGCCCTCGAAGGCGTTCGGATCCTTCGGGTTCGAGAGGTAGCGGTCCTGGAATTCCTTCGAGATCACGCTCGTCTTCATGATGGCGCTGTCGAAGAGCGTGCCCTTCAGGTTCAGGAACCCGGCCTTCTCCTTCATCGGCTTGTCGTAGGGCTTGATCACGTCCCGGTCCCAGCTGAACTGGCCGCGGCAGTTCTCGCCCATGGTGAGGCCGTTCACGGTGAGCGCGTTCTCGCGCACCTTGCCGTGCTCGATGAGCTCGGCCATCACCGCCGGCAGGCCGCCGGCGCGGGCGTATTCCTCGGCGAGGTACTCGCCCGCCGGCTGCAGGTTGACGAGGAGCGGGATCTCGTAGCCGATCCGCTCCCAGTCGTCGCAGGTGAGCTCGACGCCCATGTGCCGGGCGATGGCGTTGACGTGGATCGGCGCGTTGGTCGAGCCGCCGATCGCCGCGCAGGCGACGATGGCGTTCTCGAACGCCTCCCGGGTCATGATGTCGGAGGGCTTCATGTCCTCCCACACCATCTCGACGATGCGCATGCCGGTGCGGTAGGCGACCTGGCCGCGCTGGCGGTAGGCGGCCGGGATCGCGGCCGAGCCCGGCAGGGACATGCCGAGCGCCTCGGCGAGCGCGTTCATGGTCGAGGCGGTGCCCATCGTGTTGCAGTGCCCGACCGACGGCGCCGACGAGGCCACGATGTCCATGAAGTGCTTGTAGTCGAGGTCGCCGGCGGCGTAGCGCTCGCGGGCCTTCCACACCACCGTGCCCGAGCCCGTGCGCTCGCCGAAATGCCAGCCGTTGAGCATCGGCCCGACATTCATCGAGATCGCCGGGATGTTGACCGTGGCGGCGGCCATGAGCAGCGCCGGGGTGGTCTTGTCGCAGCCGGTGAGCAGCACGACCCCGTCGAGCGGATAGCCGTAGAGGAGCTCGACGAGCGACAGGTAGGTCAGGTTGCGGTCGAGATTGGCGGTCGGGCGCTTGCCCGTCTCCTGGATCGGATGGGTCGGGAACTCCATCACCACGCCGCCGGCCTGGCGGATGCCCTCGCGCACGCGCTTCGCCAGCTCGATATGGTGGCGGTTGCACGGGCTCAGGTCCGAGCCGGTCTGGGCGATGCCGATGATCGGCTTGCCGCCCTGCAGCTCCTCCTGGGTGAGGCCGTAATTGAGGTAGCGCTCGAGGTAGAGCGCGGTCATGCCCGGGTTGTCCGGGTTGTCCATCCACAAGCGCGAGCGCAGTTTGTCGGGCGTCACCCGCCGCGGCCGATCAGCCATCGTATCCTCCCGGCGCCGCCTCCCGGCGCCCTCTTCGCAGGGCCGGAGAGTGGACCGGACGGCCCCTCGGAATCAACCGATCTTCCGCGCCAGCCCCGGCGCTCCGCGCATGCCGCCCGCGCAAGGCGGCGGGCCTCGACGGGCGGCCCGCGCTCCGCGTGCGGCGCCTCCCGCCCCGCTCGCTCGCGGCCCGCGGCGCGGATTTCAGTCGGCGCCCCTGTAGATCTCGGCGAGGTCGCGCAGGTCCCAGTTCCCCCCGGTCAACACCGCACAGACCTTTTCGTCCGGAGCGACCTTCACGGAGCCGGCCAACAACGCGCCGATGCCGATCGAGGCGGCCGGTTCGGCGATCAGCTTCGCGTCCGTGGCGAGGGTGCGCATGCCCGCCACGATGTGCTCGTCCTCGACGAGAACGATCTCGTCCACGTACCTCTCGATGATGGGATACGGGTTCCGGCCGGGCACGCTGATCCTCAGGCCGTCGGCGATGGTGTTCTTCAGAGGAAGCGAGGTCGGCGCCCGATTGATCCGGCTCTGAAAGTACTTCGGCGTCAGGGCGGGCTCCGCGCCGACGACCCGGACGGACGGTTTCGTCTCCTTGATGGCGGTGGCGACGCCGGAGATCAGCCCGCCGCCGCCCAGGGGGACGATGACCGTGTCCACGTCGTCCAGGTCCTCCAGGATCTCGCAGCCGATCGTCCCCTGGCCGGCCATCACCAGGGGGTCCTCGAAGCCGTGGACGACGGCGTATCGGTTCTCCTCGGCGATTTCGTAGACCCGCTTCCAGCGCGTGGCGTTGTCGCCGTCGAACAGGACGACCTCCGCCCCGAGGGCCTTCGTATTGGCGATCTTGATCTTCGGGGTGGTGACCGGAAGCACGAGGATCACCTTCACGCCCAGCATCCTCGCGGCGTAGGCGAGCCCCTGGGCATGGTTGCCGGACGAACTGGAGATGACGCCGTTCGCGATCTCCTCTCGCGGGAGCGACAGCGTCTTGTTGAGGGCGCCGCGGATCTTGAAGGCGCCGGTGATCTGCAGGGTCTCGGGCTTGAGATAGAGCTCGCACCCGGCGGCCTTCTCGATCTTCTCCGCCCGAAACAGAGGGGTGCGCCTGATGTGCGGCTTCAGCCGCTCCCGGGCTTCCCGGATGTCGCCGAGATTGGGGTAGTTTCGCATCGCGCCGTCGCCTTCGTGCTTCCCGATGCGGTCAGGTTTCGAGGAACGCGAAGAAGGTTCCGACCTTCTGTTCCATCGCTTTCCGATAGATCCTGCCCGCGGTCGTGTTGTCCTGGATGGCCATGCCGGTCGAGTCGAAGATGGTCACTTCGTCGTCGGTCTCTCGTCCCGGCTTCCTGCCGAGCAGGATCTCGCCGATCTCGGCATGGATGTCGTCCTTGGTGATGATGTTCTCGGCGAGCGGGTGCCAGGTCTCGCCCTTCTCGGTGCACTGCGCCAGCGAATCGACGACGATCTTGGCGTTGCGGAAGATTTCGGGCTCGAGTTCCTGCTTGCCGCGCTGGTCCGTGCCGATCGCGACGATGTGGGTCCCGGGCTTCACCCACTCGGCCTCGACGAGCGACCCCTTCCCGCGGGTCGTCGTGATCAGGATGTCGGCCCGCTCGACGGCTTCGCGCTTGGAATCCGCGACGGCCACGGGGATCTCGAACGCGCTCTCGATGTCCGTCTTGTACGCGTGGAGCTTGTCGCGGTCCCGGCTCCAGGCGTGGATCGCGTCGATCCTCATGACTTCCCGGATCGCCCGGATCTGCATCCTCGCCTGATTGCCGGTCCCGATCGACGCGATCGTCCTGGCGTCCTTGCGGGCCAGAGCCTTCACGGAGACGGCGCCGGAGGCTCCGGTTCGGAACCCGGTGAGGAGGCTTCCGTCCATGACGCAAATCAGGGCGCAGCTCCTGGCGTCGAACAGGAGGACGGTCCCCATGCCGTTCGGCACCCCGTGCGCCGTCGGGTTGTCGAGGAACCCGCCGGAGGACGCCTTCATCGAGATCAATTCGGTGCCCTTGTCGTAGCCGAGCTTGAAGTCGATCTCGCCCCGTGGCGGCGGCAGATGGATGCCGATGTAGTCGGGCTGCTCCACCTGACCGCTGTTGAAGGCCCTGTACGCCTCTTCGACCGCGTCGATGACGTCCGTCATGCAGATCAGGCGGCGCACGTCTTCCTTCTTGAGCAGGAGGGTCTTCATCGGCTCCGCCCCGCTTCCCGCTCGCGCAGGCTCCTCGGATCGGTGAAGGGCAAATCGAGGCTCTCCGCGACGGCCCTGTAGGTGAGCCGGCCGGCGTGCACGTTGAGGCCGTCGAGGAGGCCCGGAACCTCGAACACCGCGTCGAGGCCGCGCTCCGCCAGCGCGAGGCCGAAGGGCAGCGTGGCGTTGTTGAGGGCCTCGCTCGAGGTCAGGGGCACCGCGCCGGGCATGTTGGCGACGCAATAGTGGATCACGCCGTCGACCTCGAAGGTGGGGTTCTCGTGCGTCGTCGGGCGGGAGGTCTCGAAGCATCCGCCCTGGTCGATGGCGACGTCGACGAGCACCGCGCGCCGCTTCATGCGCGACAGCATGGCCCGGCTGACGAGCTTCGGCGCGCTGGCGCCGGGCACGAGGACCGCGCCGATGACCACGTCGGCGCCGGCGATCTCCTCCTCGATGGCGGCCATCGTGGAGAAGCGCGTGCGCACCCGCCCGGCGAAGGTCTCGTCGAGCTGACGCAGGCGGGGGATCGCCCGGTCGAGGATCGTGACCTCGGCCCCGAGCCCGACGGCCATCCGGGCCGCATGGGTCCCCACCACGCCGCCGCCGATCACCAGCACCCGGGCCGGCGCCACGCCCGGCACGCCGCCGAGGAGCAGGCCGCGCCCGCCGCTGTAACGGCGCAGCGCCAGCGCCGCCGCCTCGATGGACAGCCGGCCGGCGACCTCGCTCATCGGCGCGAGCAGCGGCAGGCCGCCCTTGCCGTCCGTCACGGTCTCGTAGGCGACCGCGGTGCAGCCCGACGCGAGCAGGCCCTCGGTCTGCTCCCGATCGGGAGCGAGGTGCAGGTAGGTGAAGAGGATCTGCCCGGCCCGCAGCCGGGCCCATTCGGCGGGCTGCGGCTCCTTGACCTTGACGATCATCGCCGCCCTGGCGAAGACCTCGGCCGCATCCGGCGCGATCCGCGCCCCCGCGGCGCGGTAGGCGTCGTCGTCGGCGCCGATGCCGGCACCGGCGCCGCTCTCGACCAGCACCTCGTGCCCGCGCGCCGCGTATTCGCGCACCGCGCCCGGGGTCAGACCCACCCGGTATTCGTTCGTCTTGATTTCCTTCGGAACGCCGACGAGCATGGGAAAGTCCTTCCTCGATGCGGACGCAGCCATCACCGCCGCGCCCGCCACAGGGCGATGCGGTCCTGCAGCCGGTAGACCTGGATGAGGGCCGGCATGAACCAGGGATCGCCGCGATAGAGCGGGATCGACGGCGGCGGCCGGAAGTCGAAGGCCGAGCGCGCCCGCTCCTCGTGTCCCAGCAGCTTGTGCGCCGCGCGGGTGCCGATCCAGGGCGCCCACACGACCCCCGAGCCGCAGAAGCCGGTGGCGTAGACGACGCCGTCCTTCTCGAAGATGCGGGGCAGCATGTCCCGGTGCATGGCCACGTTGCCGAACCAGCTGTGCGACAGGCGCACGCGCTCGAGTTCGGGGAAGAGCCCCACGAGGCCCCGGCGCAGGCGGATCGTCGATTCCGCCGGGTCGCCGACCCGCGAGCTGTCGCGCCCGCCGAGGAGGATGCGCCGGCCGTCGGGCGACGGGCGATAGTAGTAGCCGAGCTGGCGGCCCTCGCCCATCATCATCAGCTTCGGCATGAGCCGGGCCATCGTCTCGGGCGGGAGCTCCTCCGTGGCGATGATGCGGCTGCGAACCGGCACGAGCCGCCGGCGCAGGTACGGGACGGCGCCGTCGGTGTAGCCGTTCGTGCAGACCAGCACCTGCCGGGCCTGCACGGTTCCGGCGGCGGTCGCGACGCGGAAGCCGGCCCCGTCCCGCTCGATCCCGGTGACCGGGGTCCGCGAATGGACCGTCAGCCCGGCGGCGAGCGCCACCCGCAGGAGTTCGGCGTGGAACTTGGCCGGGTGCAGCCCGCCGATGTCCATCCGGACCATGCCGCCCCGGTAGAAGTCGGTGCCGATGAAGCCGTGCTGCTCGGCGTGAGGAACGGCGTAGGCCTCGATCCCGAGGCGCTTCGCCAGCGCCTCGGCGCCGCGGGCCATCGTCTCGTACTGACCGTATCCGATCGCGCCCTTGAACAGGCCGACCAGGCGGAAATCGCAATCGAGCCTCTCCGTCTCGATCAGGTCGCGCAGGAACGCGCGGGCGGTCTTGCCCTCGGCCTCGATCGCGTCCGCCTTGGCCTCCCCGAACCGGCGGGCGATGGCGGCATGGTCCGGCCGGATGTTGCCGCTCGTGATGCCGCCGTTGCGCGAAGAGGCGCCCTCGCCCGGGCTCATGGCGTCGAAGGCGGCGACCGATCGGCCCTCGCGGGCCAGCACCAGCCCGGCGGCGAGCCCGGCATAGCCGGCGCCGACGATCGCCACGTCGAGCGTCTTGGCGAGCGGTTGCGGCGGCAGCGGCCGGACGGGCGCGTCCTCCCACCAGTAGGGCGTGTTCTTGGCGACAGGCTCGTGCATGGGGATGTCCCGTTGCCGCCGGCCGATGCGCCGGCGGCTCGCGTGGTGAGGTCAGTTGTGCTCGCCGCGCACGTCGAGCGCGTCGCGCAGTCCGTCGCCGATGAAGTTGAAGCTCGTCACCGCCATGGTGATCGCGACGCCGGGGATGATCGCGAGCCAGGGGGCGCTCGCCAGATATTGCTGGGCGCCGTTGAGCATGTTGCCCCAGCTCGGCAGCGGCGGCTGGATGCCGTAGCCGAGGAAGCTGATGTAGGCCTCGAGCAGGATGGCCCGGGCGACGGTCAGGGTCGCGGCGACGATGATCGGCCCCATGGCGTTCGGCAGGATCTCGCGGAACATGATGTGCGTGCCGCTCAAGCCCAGCATGCGCCCGGCCTGGACGAACTCGCGCTCGCGCAGGGAGCGGACCTCGGCCTCGACGATCCGGGCGACCTCCATCCACTTCGTGGCGGCGATGATGACGACGATCATCTCCGGCGTTGGCTTCAGCGTCGCGGCCAGCGCCAGGACCAGGAAGATCGACGGATAGGCGAGAAAGCCGTCGACGGTGCGCATCAGGGCGGCGCCGACGAAGCCGCCGCGATAGCCCGCGACCACCCCGACCACCGTTCCGATCAGGGTCGACAGCAGCATGGCGCAGAAGCCGACCAGGAGCGAGATGCGCCCGGCCATGAGGAGCCGCGCGGCGAGGTCCCGCCCGAGCGGGTCGGTGCCGAGGTAATGGTCGCCGGTGAGCGGGGGCGCGAACCGGGCCCGCAGGTCGATGTGGAGGGAATCGTAGGGCAGGAGATAGGGCCCGAAGACGCAGGCGAGCGTCAGCGCGGTGATCATCGCCGCCCCGATCAGGGCCAGGCGATGGCTCATGAACCGCCGCATCGCCCGGCTGCGCCACCAGCGGCTCGGACCTGAATGCATTGCGATAGCGGTCATTTGGCGAGCTCCTGTCGAGAGGGCCACGCTCAGGCGAGGCGGATGCGCGGGTCGACGATCGCGATCACGATGTCGGCGATCAGGTTTCCCAGGATCACGAGAATGGCGGAGAAGATCAGCAGTCCCATGACCACCGGATAGTCGCTGTAGTTGAGGCTATCGAGGAACAGCCGCCCCATCCCGGGCCAGGTGAACACGGTCTCGGTGACGAGGGCCCCGGTCAGGGTGGCGGGCAGCTGCATGCCCAACAGGGTGATCATGGGCAGGAGCGCGTTGCCGACCACGTGCTTCAGCAGGACGCGGCGCTCGCTCACGCCCTTGGCGCGGGCGGTCTTGACGAAATCCTGGCTGATCGCGTCGAGGGTCGCGGTCCGCATGTAGCGGCTCCACACCGCCACCTGGACGAGGGAGAGCACGATGCTCGGCAGGATCAGGTGGTGCAGGTAGTTCAGCACCGAGCCGTCGCCGATCGTGTACATGTTGCCGGCGGGCAGCCAGCCGAGCCGCAGCGAGAAGACGTAGATGCCGACGAGACCGAACCAGAAGGTCGGGATCGACAGCGCCACCATGGCGCCGACCGTGGCCAGGTAGTCGAACAGGGAGTAGCGGTGCGTCGCGCCGCGGATGCCGATCCAGGTCCCGAGGGCGATCGCGATGATCGTGGAGGTGCCCATCAGCAGCAGCGTCGCGAAGAGATGCCGGCCGATCACCGCCAGGACCGGAGTGCCGTCCCGGAAGGAGCGGCCCCAATCGCCCTGGAGGAGGCGCCAGGCCCAGTCGACGTATTGCAGCCACAGGGGCCGGTTCAGCCCGAGCTGCTCCTGGAGCCGCTCGATGTCCGCCTGCGTCATGCCCGGATCGAGCCCGTGCTGCGCCAGCGGCCCGCCCGGGATGAGGCTCAGGATGACGAAGCCGATGATCGAGACGATCACCAGAAGCACGAGGCTCTGCGAGAGACGGCTGAGCAGGAACCCGCGCATGGCGGCCCTCCGTAGCGTGTGATGGTGCCGGGAGGCCGCCGCCCGGAGGCCGAGCGGCGGCCGCCGTGATCAGCTCGCCCGATACCAGCTCGCGGCCTTCCAGGATTCCGTGCGGGTGTTCGGGTTCGGCACCACGCCCTGGACCGCGGCCTTGCGCCCGTGCACCGCCGTGTTCTGGTACAGGGGCAGGAAGGGCAGGTCGCGACGGATCAGTTCCTGGACCTTGAAGTAGATCGAACGCCGCTCCTCGGGGTCGAAGGTGCGGGCGCCCTTCTCGAGCAGGGCGTCGACCTCCGGGTTGGAATACTGGGCGTTGTTCGAGCCGCGCCCGCCCTTCGCGGCGATGGCGCGCGAATGGAAGCGGTTCGTCACGTCAGGATCGGCGCCGATCAGGTAGGTGATGCCCACGATCACGGTGTCGAACTGCGACTTGCCCCAGAAGTCGCCCCAGATCACCGCCGCCGGCAGGTTCGAGATGGTCATCTCGACGCCGATCGAGGCGAGCGACTGCTTGAGGAACTGCTGGACCTGCTCGCGAAGGTGATCGCCGGAGGTCGTCGAGTTCGCGAAGGACAGGCGCACCCCGTCCTTGGCGCGGATGCCGTCCCGCCCGGGCCGCCAGCCCGCCTTGTCCAGGATCTCGCGCGCCTGCTTCAGGTTGAACTCCTGAACCGGCAGGTCGGGATTGTGGTAGAAGGACTGCCGCGGCATGAAGGTCTCGGTGGGGCTCGGCACGCCGTAATAAAGCCCTTCGAGGATCGCCTTCCTGTCGATGGCGGCGTAGAGCGCCTGCCGGACCGCGAGCTCCTTGAACTGCGGCCGCTCGAGGTTGAAGTAGATCCCCTCGACCGCCGGCCGCGGCACCAGCGTCACGACGCGGTCCGGCAGCTTGCGGGCCTCCTGGTAGTTGTCGGCCGTGATGTAGGTCTGGCCGACGAGGTCGATGTCGCCGCTCTTGAACTGCGTGTAGAGGACCGTGACGTCGGGGATGTACTTGAAGACGAGCCGCTCGACGAAAGGACCCTCGCCGAAATAGTCGGGATTGGCGAGAAGCTCGAGGTGGTCGCCGGCGACGCGCTTGCCCCACTTGAAGGCGCCGGTGCCGATCGGCGCCCGGTTGAAGGCGGCGTTGTTCGGATCGGCCTCCTTCTCCAGGATGTGCTTCGGCACCATGAAGGTCTCGGTGAGGAACGAGAGGTAGGGCGCGAAGGCCTGCTCCATCCGCCAGGTGACCTCGGTCG
The DNA here is from genome assembly GCA_035540795.1 of Beijerinckiaceae bacterium. Classification (GTDB taxonomy): domain Bacteria; phylum Pseudomonadota; class Alphaproteobacteria; order Rhizobiales; family Beijerinckiaceae; genus JAJKJG01. Next base: position 10,604 of record DATLFZ010000330.1, read on the forward strand.
GGGAGACCACGGTGATGTCGCGGACGAGGGCGTGGCCGGCGGTGCGCCAGCTGCGGAAGTTCGGGTTCGTGATCAGCTCGAGGGTGAACTTCACGTCCTCCGCGGTGAAGGGCTTGCCGTCGTGCCAGCGCACGTCGTCGCGCAGGCGCACGCGCCACTTGAGGCCGTCCTCCGAGATGCCGCCGTTCTTCTGGCTCGGCACCTCGGTGGCGAGGTTCGGCTGGATCACGCCTTGAGGATCGATGCGGAACAGCGCGTCGAACAGGGAGAAGTGGACGCCGTCGTCGACCTCGATCTTCGCCATCAGGGGGTTGAAGACCGTGGGCTCCTGCGAGAGCCCGACGATGACGCGGCCGGTCGGCTTCGCCGGCGGGCTCTGGGCGAAGGCCGGCTTGCCGAGCAGGTTGGGCGCGATCAGGCCGGCGCCGCCGCCGATGGCCATCATGCGCAGCACGTCGCGACGCGAATGGCCCGGGATCGTCGTGGAAGGTTTGGTCATCGGGTCTTCTCCCTTCTGGCAGTCTCGGTGGTGGTCTTCACTGGTTCGCCGCGAGCGGGCGCTCCCCGCCCGGCCGCTCGCCGGGGATCGCGGCCACGAGTTCGCGGGTGTAGGCGGAGCGGGGGCGCAGGAAGATCTGCGACGGCGGTCCGCTCTCGACGATCCGTCCCTTGTGCATCACCGCGATCTCGTCGCAGATCTGGCTCGCGACGCGCAGGTCGTGGGTGATGAAGATCATCGACACGCCGGTCTCGCGCTGGATCTCGTCGAGCAGCTTCAGGATCTGGGCCTGGATCGAGACGTCGAGGGCGGAGACCGCCTCGTCGGCGATCAGGAGCTTCGGCTTGAACATCAGCGCCCGGGCGATGCCGATGCGCTGGCGCTGGCCGCCGGAGAACTCGTGCGGGTAGCGGTCGAAGGCGCCGGCATCGAGCCCGACGCGGGACAGGAGCGCGCGCGCCTCCTCGCAGGCCTTCCGGAAGGGCGTGCCGTGCGCGACCGGACCCACCGTCAGGATGCGCCCGACCGTCGTGCGGGGATTGAGCGAGGCGAACGGATCCTGGAAGATCATCTGGATCCGCGGCCGCAACGGACGGAACTCGGCCTCCGAGAGCTTGGCGACGTCGCGGCCCTCGAGGAGGATGCGCCCGTCGTCGCTGTCGAGGAGCTTGATCAGGAGGCGCCCGAGCGAGGACTTGCCGGAGCCGCTCTCGCCCACCACCCCGAGGGTGCGCCCGGGCGCGAGATCGAACGAGACCTCCTGCACCGCGGGCACGATGCGCTGCGTCCCGAACAGGGCGCTTCCGCTGCGATAGGTCTTGGTCAGGGCCTCGACCTTCAGGATCGGCTCCTTCGCCGCGGTTTCGAGCGGGACGCGGTCCTTGTCGGTCAGGTGCGGCACCGCCGCGATCAGGCGCTTCGTGTAGGGGTGGTTGGGCGATCGCAGCACCTGGGCGGCGCTGCCCTGTTCGACGATGTGGCCCTTCTCCATCACCACGACGCTGTCGGCGATCTCGGCCACCACCCCGAAATCGTGGGTGATGAACATCACGCTCATGCCCTTGCGGCGCTGGATGTCGCGGATGAGCTTGAGGATCTGCGCCTGGGTGGTGACGTCGAGGGCGGTGGTCGGCTCGTCCGCGATCAGGATCGCGGGCTCGAGCGCCAGGGCCATGGCGATCATGACCCGCTGCCGCTGCCCGCCCGAGAGCCGGAACGGGTACTGGTGGTACATGAGCGGGGGCTCGGGCAGCCCCACTTCGGTGAGGAGCGCGAGGGCGCGCTCGCGGCGGGATTTCGGCGTGCCGACCCCGTGCGCCGCCATGACCTCCTCGATCTGGGCCCCCACCGTCATCAGCGGATTGAGTGCCGACAGGGGGTCCTGGAAGATCATCGAGACGACCCGGCCGCGCAGGTCGCGCAGCTTCTCGGCCGGCAGGCCGACGAGGTTCGTCCCGTCGAGGTGGATCGCGCCGGAGGAGACGCGGATCGCCCGGGGGAGCAGCCCCATGATGGCGTTGGCGGTGACCGACTTCCCCGACCCGGACTCGCCGATGATGCACAGGATCTGCCCGCGCACGAGATCGAAGGAGACGTTCTCGACCGCATGGGCGCGCTCCATGCCCTTCGGCAGGCTCACGGTGAGGTCGCGGACGGAAAGCACCACGTCGGGGGAGGCGACAACCCGGATGCTGGCGGCCATGGGTCTCCTCCCTCCGAGCTAGCCGGTGATCCGACGGGCGTTCGGCCCCGAGGCCGGGGCGGACGACGCGCCGGTGGCGGCGACGCCCTGTCGGTCGAGACGGGGTCGTTCTCGGGAGCTCAGCTTCGAGAGTGGATCCATGATCGCGACCCCTGCTTGGGCGACGTCTCCTGCCCCGATCCGAGTGGCCCCGTCGTGGGCGCAGGTCCTTCTCGACCGGGTCCGCCGCTGCGGCACTGAACATTCGCCTTTGGCGTCCGGGCGGAGTCTTCGAAGACCGATCGGCCGGCAGCAGGATGTTCTGAAGCCGAGGTCCCCGTTGGCATTTTCGGTGTGTGCCTGCCGCGGCCTCGCCCTCGGGCGGGCCGCGGCGCGCGAAACGGATCAGGCGAGCCGGTCCTTCAGGCGGTAGTAGGCGCCCACGAGCGGCAGGAACCAGGGCTTGCCGGTGTGCATCGGGACGGCGTTCCAGGGCAGGCCGTCGAGCGGGTTCGTGTCGGTGCGGCCCATGGCGATGTCGGCCAGCACCTCGCCGATCAGGGTCGAGAGCTGCGCGCCATGGCCCGAATAGCCCATGCCGTAGATCACCCCGTCGGCGCTGCCGGCCCGCGGGTAGCGGTCCTGCGTGCACCCGACGAGGCCGCCCCAGCAATAGTCGATCGCAACCCCCGCCAGCTGCGGGAAGAAGCCGAGCATCTGTTCGCGGAGGAGCTCGCCGGAGCGGGCGTCCGAGCTCTGGTTCGACACCGCCGAGAACCGGGCGCGGCCGCCGAACAGAAGCCGGTTGTCCGGCGTGAGGCGGAAGTAGTTCGCGATGTTGAGGCTGTTCGTGTAGTTCCGGTTGCCCGGCACCGTCGCCGCGACCTCCTCCGCGCTCAGCGGGCGCGTGACGACGATGAAGGAGGCGACCGGGAACATCCGCTTGCGGAAGTACCCGAAGGTGTCCGTCGTGTAGGCGTCGGTCGCCAGGACGACCCGGCGCGCGGTCAGGGATCCCGTCGGGGTGGACAGCCGCCAGCCGTCGCCGACCGGCTCGCGCCCGGTGACGGGATTGCGCTCCCAGATCGTCGCGCCGTGGCGGTGGGCGGCCGCGGCCAGGCCGTTCGCGTAGCGACCCATGTGGATCGCCCCGGATCTCGGCGACAGGATCGCCCCGTGGAAAGCGTCCGAACCGACCTCCTTGCGCAGATCCTCCCGGGTGAGCCACTCGACCGTGGGGTCGACCTCGCGGCGGAGCTCCTCGCAGGTCGCCCGCAGCGCCGCGACGTGCGAGGCCTTGGCGGCGAGCTTGAGCTTGCCGGCCCGGCGGAAGCTGCAGTCGATCTTCTCCTCCGCGACGATCGCCTCGATCCGGTCGATGGAGTCGTCGTAGGCCCGCCACAGGCGGCGCGCCCGGTCGTCGCCGAAGCGGGCTTTGGCGGCCCCGAAGCTCGCGAAGTGCCCGCTGTTGAGGTGCCCGCCGTTGCGCCCCGACGCGCCGTAGCCGACATGCTCGGCCTCGAGGAGGGCGACCTTCACGCCGGACTTGGCGAGCTTGCGGGCGGCGGCGAGGCCGGTGAAGCCGGCCCCGATCACCGCCACCTCGAACGCGCCCGCGACCGGATCGGTCCGGCTCGCCGCGAAGGGGACGGACGTGTCGTGCCAGTAGGAAGCGAGTTTCACGGGGCATGCTCCGCGCGTGGGTCGGACGCCGATCCGATGCGCGGATCGTACCCCCGCTCCGGCCGCCGGGGACGGCGGAAGCGCTCCGTTTTCGCCACGATGGCCCGTCTCGGCCGGCGCAAACCGCAGGATATTCTGCGCCGGCGCGGAGCTCCGCACTTGCCGCGCGGGCGGCTCGCCTAGGATGCGAGGACCTCGCGAGGACCGCCCATGCCCGCGCGGCAAGTGCGGAGCTCCGCGCCGGCGCAGAATATCCTGCGGTTTGCGCCGGCCGAGACGGGCCATCGTGG
>DATLFZ010000331.1:0-7200 GCA_035540795.1 Beijerinckiaceae bacterium
GTCTCGGAGGGGCGCTGGAGGATCACATTGGCCGTGATCGCGGCGAGCACAAGGGCGCCGCCGAGGATCTGCACCGGCCCCAGGCCCTCGCCCAGGATCAGCGCCGCGCTCGCGGCGGCGACGACCGGCTCGGCGCAGAAGGCGATGCCGGCGACGACCGCGGAGGAGCGCGCCAGCGCCGCGAGCTGGAAGGCGAAGCCGAACAGGTAGGTCCCCACCGTGATCGCCACGGCGATGGGCGCGAGCATGAGGTCGGCCGGGGCGACGAGGGTCGCGGTGGCGAGGCCGACGAGCGCCGTCGCCGGCAGCACCGCGACGTGCACCCAGAGGATCTTGGGCAGAAGGCCGGTGCGCCGGCAGCGCGCCGCGCCGAAGAACTGGACGGTGGCCGAGACGCTCGCGCCCGCCGCGAGCAGCAGGCCGCGCGGGTCGAGCCCGCCGAAGCCGGGCCCGACGACGAGCGCCACCCCGAGGAGCGCGAGCCCGGCGATGCCGAGGAGCGCCGGCCGCAGCCGCGTCCCCTCGACGAAGGGGCTCGCCAGCACGATGAGGACCGGAAAGGTGTAGAAGACGACCGCCGCCACCGCGACCGGCACGAACGCCACCGAGGACAGGTAGCAGATGCCGGTGCCCACCGTCCCGGCGGCGAGGAACAGGAGCGCGCCGCGCTCGCCCGGCTCGACCCGCAACGCGGCGCCCCGCCAGGCCGCCACGAGCCCGACGAGGGCGAGCATCAGGAAGACGCGGTAGAAGACGATCGCCACCCCCGAGACGCCGGCGAAGGCGGCGATGCGGGTGGTGACGATGTTCAGGCCGTAGCAGGAGGCCGCGGCGAGGGCGAGGACGAGGCCCGAGAGGGCAGGGGAGGACATGGACCGCGCCTAGCCGGCGCGGCCCGCGGCTTCAAGCGCCGCTCACTTCGCCTGGGCGGCCTTGGCCGGCTTCTTGGCGGGGGGCGCCGGCGGCTTCTTCGCCGCGGGCTTCGCCTTGGGCGCGGCCTTGGCGGCGGGCTTCTTCTCCTCGAGGATCGAGGGCGACTTCTTGAGATCCGCCTTGCCGACGGCCGCCTGCTTCGGCGCCTTGGGGGCAGCCTTCTTGGCGGCGCGGCGGCCCTTCTTGGTCGGCGCGGCGGGGACGTCGGCGACGGCGCCGGGCGCCGGCGGCGTGCGGCCGGTCCAGACCTGGACCGGGGTCAGCTTCGCCCGGGGCCCGAGCGCCCGCTTCTGGCCGACGCTGCCGCCGGCGAAGGCGAGGGCGTTCGGGGGGGTGAACAGGCCGGCGACCGGGTTGCCGCCGGCGTTCGCCTCGATCGGGGACTCGACCGCGTCGCTCTCCCCGGGCATCGGGCCGGCGCCGCCGCAGATGTAGGGGCGCAGGTTCACCGGGGTGAGGGAGGCTGCGGGCGGCAGCTGCTCGACGCTCGGGGCGAGGAGCCCCGGCCCGTGCGCGAAGCCGTAGTCGAACAGGTCGGCGGCCTTGAGCGTCCGCTCGGCCGCGTTGCGGGAACCGAACACGACCGTGATCAGCCGGCGCCCGTTGCGGGTCGCGGTCGCGACCACGTTGAAGCCGGACGAGCAGATGAAGCCGGTCTTCATGCCGTCGGCCCCGGCGTAGCGGCCGATGAGGCCGTTGTGGTTCGCCATGATCCGGCGGCCGAACTGGATCGCCTCGATCTGGAACAGGGAGCGGTGCTCGGGGAAGTCGCGCAGGAGGGCGCGGGCGAGGATCGCCATGTCGCGGGCGCTGGTCTGCTGGGCGTCGTCGGGCAGGCCGTGCGGGTTGACCCAGCGGCTCTCCTTCATGCCGAGCCCGCGGGAGGCGGCGTTCATGCGCTCGGCGAAGCCCTCGACGGAGCCGGCCAGACCCTCGGCGATGGTCACCGAGACGTCGTTCGCCGACTTGACCATGATGATCTTGAGGGCGTTGTCGAGGGTGATCTCGGTGCCCGGCCGGAAGCCCATCTTGGAGGGCGGCATCGCCGCCGCCTCGGGCGAGACGGTGAGGACCGTGTCGAGGGAGGCCTTGCCCTCGCGGATCGCCTGCAGGGCGACGTAGACGGTCATCAGCTTGGTGACCGAGGCCGGGTACCAGGGCGTGGTCGGCCGGTCCTGGTGGACCACCTTGCCGCTGTCGAGGTCGACGACGAGGGACGGTCCGTTCGCGGCGGCGCTCGCCGCCAGCGTCGTCCCGAAAAACAGCGCGATCCAACGCAGGGCCCGGCTCGCGATCATGCGGGTCAGCTCCAAGGCAGCAGTTGTTGTTCGTGGAGCGCCCGTGAGCCCCCACCACGACACGTCAGCGGGACGATGGTTACCCCGCGGTTAACGTCTTGGCCAGTTCGCCGGCCCTTGTGCGGGAGCCCGTTATCCGGCGATACGTGGCGAGACGATGGCGGAGCGCCGCCATCCGGGTGAAATCCGCGCCGCCGAGCTCGCCGATGGACCTGGCCCTCCTGTGGATCCCGGCGACGCTCGCGGCCGCGGCGGCGCAGACCGCCCGCAACGCCACCCAGCGGCGCCTGACCGAGATCCTCGGCACGGTCGGGGCGACCCAGGTCCGGTTCCTGTACGGGTTCCCGTTCGCGGTGGTCTTCCTGCTCGTCCTGCTGCCGCTCACCGGGGAGCGGCTGCCGATGCCGGCCGGCGGCTTCCTCGTCTTCCTGGTGGTCGCGGCGGTGACGCAGATCCTCGCCACCGCGCTGATGCTGGCGGCGATGCGCGAGCGCTCCTTCTCGGTCGTGACCGCCTACGTGAAGACCGAGCCGGTCCAGGTCGCGATCTTCGGCATCCTCGTGCTGGGCGACCGGCTGACGCCGCTCGCCGGACTCGCCATCCTGGTGGCGACGGCGGGGGTCCTGGTCATGTCGGTGGGCCCGAAAGGCTCGGGCCTGACCGGCGCCGGCGCTCGTCCGGTCCTGCTCGGCATGGCCGCCGGCGCCTGCTTCGCGATGTCGGCGACCTCCTTCCGCGGCGCCATCCTGGCGCTCGACGAGGGCTCTTTCCTGATCCGGGCGACGACCACCCTGGTCTGGGGCCTCGGCGCCCAGACGGCGATCCTCACCGCCTGGCTGCTCGCCTTCAACCGCGCCGCCCTGATCGGTTCCCTGCGCGAATGGCGCTCGTCGCTCCTCGCCGGCTTTCTCGGGGCGCTCGCCTCGCAGTTCTGGTTCATCGGCTTCTCGCTCACCGCGGCCGCCAATGTGCGCACCCTCGCCCTGGTGGAGGTGATGATGGCGCAGGCCGTGTCCCGCCGCCTGTTCTCGCAGGCGACCACCGCCCGGGAGATCGCCGGCATGATTCTCATTGTGGTCGGCGTGGGGCTCCTCCTCGCGGCGGCGACCTGATCGACTTTCGCCGGCGGCCGCGCTACGGACCGCCCATGCTCGCCCGCACGCCCTCGCTCGCCTGCCTCGAATGCGGCAAGCCGCTCGGCGCGGCCGACTTCGTCTTCCACGGCGCGCGCCGGGAGCGGGGGCCGGCCTACTGGTCCGACCGGGGCGTGCTCTGCTCCGCGATCTGCGCCACCCGCCACGCGGCGAAGCGCCGGGCCGAGGGCAGCGAAATGCGCGAGCCGGCCCCCGATCCCACGGCGGATCCGCTGCGCGCGCGGCGCTGAGCGCCGGGCTTGCCCGCCCTTCCGGGCGGTGCCACATCTGCGGCACACGCGCGAGGACGCCATGACCGCCTGCATCATCGGCTGGGCCCACACCCCCTTCGGCAAGCTCCCCGACGAGACCGTCGAGACCCTGATCGTTCGGGTCGCCAACGAGGCCCTCGACCATGCGGGGCTCGGTCCCGACGACGTGGACGAGATCCTGCTCGGCCACTTCAACGCCGGCTTCTCGCCGCAGGACTTCACCGCCTCGATCGTGCTGCAGGCGAACGACCGCTTCCGCTTCAAGCCGGCGACGAGGGTCGAGAACGCCTGCGCCACCGGTTCGGCCGCCGTGCACCAAGCCATCAAGGCGATCGAGGCGAAGCGGGCCCGGGTGACGCTGGTGGTCGGGGTCGAGCAGATGACGCATGTCGGCAATGCCGACATCGCCCGCAACCTGCTCAAGGCCTCCTACCTCGCCGAGGACGGGGAAACGCCGGGAGGCTTCGCCGGCGTGTTCGGCAAGATCGCCGGCGCCTATTTCCAGCGCCACGGCGACCAGTCCGACGCCCTCGCGCTCATCGCCGCCAAGAACCACAAGAACGGGGTCGCAAATCCCTACGCCCAGATCCGCAAGGACCTCGGCTTCGACTTCTGCCGGGCGGAATCGGACAAGAACCCGTTCGTCGCCGGCCCGCTCAAGCGCACGGATTGCTCGCTGGTCTCCGACGGCGCGGCGGCGCTCGTCCTCGCCGACACGGAGACGGCCCTGCGCATGAAGCGCGCCGTCGCCTTCCGCGCCACCGCCCACGCCAACGACTTTTTGCCCATGTCGAAGCGGGACATCCTCCGGTTCGAGGGTTGCGCCTACGCCTGGAAGAGCGCGCTCGACAAGGCGGGCGCGCGGCTCGACGACCTCTCCTTCGTCGAGACGCACGACTGCTTCACCATCGCCGAGCTGATCGAGTACGAGGCGATGGGGCTCACGCCCGAGGGCCGCGGGGCGGTGGCGATCCAGGAAGGCTGGACGCAGAAGGACGGCAGGCTGCCCGTGAATCCCTCCGGCGGCCTCAAGTCCAAGGGCCACCCGATCGGCGCGACGGGCGTGTCCATGCACGCCCTTTCGGCCATGCAGCTGTGCGAGGAGGCGGGCGACATGCAGGTCCGCGACCCGCAGCTCGCCGGAATCTTCAACATGGGCGGCGCCGCCGTCGCCAACTACGTGAGCGTGCTCGAACGCATCAAGTGACCCCGGCGGCGCGCGTCCTTACCGTCTCCTGAACGGACCGGGTTCGATTCGCGCGACCCCGGAGGCCGACCCTCAACCCTGATCGCCGTCGGGCCGGCCCGACCGGCGCCCGACCCCCACGACCCGTAAAATTGCGCGGACCCGTTTCAGCCGGGCGGAAGCGCACCCGGGGATGCTGCCTCCCACGGACAGGGGAGGGGCAACGTGAACAAGGGGAAGGGGATTTTTCTCGCGCTCGCCGTCGCTGCGGGGCTCGTCGCGGCTCCCGAAGCGGGGGCCCAGACGCTCGCGGCGCTGCCGCCGGTCGCCGCGCCGGCGGCGGTGACCGGTGAGGCGCGGCCGGTGGCGGCCTGGGTCGACTTCTGCCGGCGCCACCCGGCGGAATGCGCCGTCGACACCCGCGAGGCGGCGGCGATCGCGCTGTCGCCGCGGGTCTGGCAGGCGATCGTGTCGGTCAACCGCCGGGTGAACCAGACCGTGCGGCCCCTGACCGATCTCGAGCACTGGGGCGTGCCGGACCGCTGGGATTTTCCCACCGACGGCTACGGCGATTGCGAGGACTACCAGCTCCTCAAGCGCAAGCTCCTGGTCGAGGCGGGCCTGCCGCGCCGGGCGATGCGCATGACGGTGGTCATCGACGAGAAGGGCGAGGGCCACGCGGTCCTGATGATTCGCACGGACCGGGGCGACCTCGTCCTCGACAACAAGACCAACGCGGTCCTGCCCTGGCACGAGACCGGCTACGTCTACGTCAAGCGGGAGGGCCAGACGAGCACCGCCTGGGTCTCCCTCGGCGGGGCGACCTCGCCGACGGTGACCGCCAACCGCTGACGCATTTGGCCGCAAGGGGAGGGGAACTTCGATTCGAACGCGAAACCCGGTCGCGTCCCCACCCTCCCCGTCCCAAGACCGGGTTCGCCGCGGGGCCAGCTTCACCGCTGGCCCCGCAATTTTGTTGCGTTTTTGTCGCAGGCTGTGCCGATCTGGAACCAAAGACGGGGGACGGCGTTAGCTTTGGTTTAATTTTTCGATTGAGCGCGGCTCCCCGCCGTGGCAGCTTGGTACAAACAACACCAACCAAGCGGTGGGGGCAATGCGGCAGGCGCTCGTCTCGAGATCCGAACCGGATTCCACTCTATCTCTCGCGGGGCGCCTCGGCGAGGTGGCCGGCAATTTCGGCAAGATCGCGATGCTCGGGCTCCTGCTGGTGCTCGGCGGCGCCGCGACGCAGGCGCAGACGGTCGCTTCGCTGCCGACCGCGCCGACGCTGAAGGAGCGCTACGGCAGCGCCCGGCCGGTGCCGGCCTGGGTTGATTTCTGCCGCCGCCATGCCTCCGAATGCGAGGTGAACACGAGCGAGCCGGCCATCATCACCATGACGCCGGAGATCTGGCGCACCATCGACAGCGTCAACCGCCGGGTCAACCGCACCATCACCCCCATAACCGACATGGCCCAGCTCGGCGTCGTCGACCGCTGGGACTTCCCGGACAACGGCTACGGCGATTGCGAGGACTTCCAGCTCCTCAAGCGCAAGATGCTGCGCGAGCGCGGCCTGCCGCAGCGGGCCATGCGCATGACCGTCGTCATCGACGAGCTCAACGAGGGCCACGCGGTGCTGATGATCCGCACCGACCGCGGCGACTTCATCCTCGACAACAAGCACTCCCGCATCCTGTCGTGGGAGCAGACCGGCTACATCTACGTGAAGCGCGAGGGGCACGACAGCACCGCCTGGGTCTCCCTCGGCGGCGTCACCTCGCCGGTCCAGACCGCCAACCGCTGATCGCGACCCCGTCCCGGCCGGGAGCGGTCGGGACGGCGCGCCGCGCCCGAGGGGCGCGCGGGCACGGGCGAATTCTCGCGACCGACCTCGTGTGTTCTTGCGCGCGGCTGCCCAGCTCGTCTTCCGATCGAGCGAGTGAGCCGCTCGGGTCAGCGCCGGGGGCGCTGCGCGACCACGGTCGCCTCGACGGGCGGAACGGCGCGGGCGACGATCGCGTCGCCCAGGACCTGCGCCATGCACCGGTAGCCGCCGTCGCCGAGATGGAAGCCGTCCTCGGCGAGCATGCCGCGCAGATGGGCCGGGTCGGCCGCGCCCCACGCCTTCATGAGGGTGTAGCGGGAGAAGACCGGCACCTGGAACTCCGCCGCGGCGTCGGCGACCAGGCCGACGAAGCGCTCGTACCGCGGCAGGTCCTTGATCGTCGGAAAGTACTGCTGGTCGACCAGGACGATGTCGACCCCCGCATCGAGGGCGGCGCGGATGCCGCGCCCGAGAAGCTCGCGGAAGCGCGTCTCGTCGCCGCCGCGGACCGCGTCGTTGGTCCCGACCTGCCACAAAACGAGATCGACGG
>DATLFZ010000332.1:0-3022 GCA_035540795.1 Beijerinckiaceae bacterium
CCGCTCGTGCGGGACGCGGTTCGGGCATGGGGGCTGGAGCCGATCGAGCAGCCCGGGGTCGAGGCGGACGACCTGATCGCGACCTATGCCGAACTGGCCGCGGACGCCGGGGCGCGGGTCACGATCGCGACGCAGGACAAGGACTTCTACCAACTGGTCCGGCCCGGCGTGTCGCTCTACGACCGCGGCTCCGGGTCGGAAGGCTCCCCCGGCTACCGTGCGCCGCGCTGGATCGGCCGTGACGAGGTGGTGGCGAAGTTCGGGGTCGAACCCGAGCAAGTCGTCGACGTCCAGGCCATCATGGGGGACGCGGTCGACAACGTGCCGGGCGTGCACGGGATCGGGGAGAAGGGCGCGGCGGACCTGATCCGCCACTTCGGCAGCCTCGACGCCCTCCTCGCCGACATCGACGCGATCCCCAAGCCGCAGCACCGCCGCGCCTTCCTGGCCCCGTCACGGGTCAAGGACGGCGAGACCGCGGTCCACGACGCGCTCCTGTCGCGCCGGCTCGTCACGCTGGACCGGTTTCTCCTGCCCATCGTCCCGCCGGATGAACTCGTCGTCCCCGTGCCGGACTACGACCGGGTCAGGGCTTTCCGGCGCGACATGGGATTCGAGAACGGGAGGGAAGCCGCGTGACTCCCATCCACAAGCGGGCTCAGGTCCACGCTGCACCGGTCACCGCCATGCTCGACGCCGAGCTCAAGCGGATCTGGCGCGAGTGCGGCGACCCGGCCCTGTTCCTCGTGGTCGCGAACGCGGTCCTGGCGCATGCGGCCGGCATGGTCGGCGGCCACTTGGCCCGGATGCACGGATCGTCGGACACCGGGCCGGAGGCCGTGGCGCGCTACAGCGGCGCCGCGCTGGAGGGTATGCGCCAGGCCCTTCTCGCGCGGGTCAAGGAAGAGGCCCCGTTCAGGGCCGCAATCACCGCCACCAACATCGTCGGGACGGAGCACTTCGACATCGAAGACGCACAGAAGGCCAGCGGCGTCGCCGCGGCCCACTGCGACTGCTGCGGCGAGGTGAACGTCATCTTCTTCGACGAGCAGAAGGAGCCCTTCGCCGTCGCGGCCATGGACGTCGCTCAAGCGGCGCGGTTCGCCGAGATGATCCTCGAGGAGGTCCGCACCGTCGCCCAGGGCAGCCTCGCCGGGATGCGGACGGAGGGACGGGCCTGATGGGCGCGAACAGCAAAATCGAGTGGACCACCCACACGTTCAACCCGTGCTCGCTAGGCTGGCGGCTGCGGGTATCCCCACAAGCATGTGCGGTGCGCGAGGGCGTGGCAGCCCACGCACAAGGTGATCCCATTCCTCACATCGAAGCGGAGGTCCGGGAACTCAGCGAACGGCCGAATGTGGTGGGCATTGAGATTGCCGCCGGTGTCGTCGCCGCAGTGCGCGCAGGCAAACTCGTCGCGCCGAAAAACGTCATACCGCCAGCGCTTGAGGTTCGCGGAAGATCGCAGCCCACGACGCTCGACGCCCTTGCCGTCGATGTACCCGGGCGCGGCCTCCCCGCGCGGCGTTCGCTCACGAGTAACCGCACTGATCTTTCGCTTAGTCTCGGCGGTGTGCTTCTTGCCAGCCCTGCCGTTCGGACGGCCCTTCCGCGCGGCACTCATCGCCTCGCGCGCCGCGACCGTATGCGTCCTCCCCTTGAACGCCGACTGTCGCCCCTTGGTCGATTGAGGCTCCGCAACTCGGCCGCAAGTTACGCACCGAGCGGACAAGCCATCGAAGCGAGATCGGTCGCGGGTGAACTGGCTCACCTGCCTCCAATCCTTGCATGTAGTGCATCGCTTAAGTCCAGCGGCGAGACGGCGGCGGTATTCATCGACGCCAAGGCCGCACTTGCTTGCGGCAACTTTCTGGGCTCCTGCGGGGGTTTGCGCCATGGGCATCACTAAGATCGAATGGACGGCCACTATAAACGCGGACGGTACTGTTAGGCCAGGGTACACGTTTAATCCGTGGGTTGGCTGCACGAAGGTCTCGGGCGCGTGCGACTTCTGCTACGCGGAAGGCTGGGCGAAGCGCACCGGCAACGCGGACCTCTGGCAGGGCGAGCGCCGCCGGACCTCCGACGCGAATTGGCGCAAGCCGCTGAAGTGGGACGCCGAAGCGGCGCGTCTCGGCGTCCGCCATCGGGTGTTCTGTGCCTCCCTCGCGGACGTTTTCGACAATCAGGTTCCGCGGGAGTGGCGGGCCGACCTGTGGCTGCTCATCAAGAGCACGCCGCATCTGGACTGGCTGCTCCTCACGAAGCGCCCGCAGAACATCGCGAAGATGCTGCCTGACGTTTGGGGCACCGGCTGGCCGAACGTGTGGCTCGGCACCACGGCTGAGAACCAGGCGGAAGCCGACCGGCGCATCCCGCACCTGCTCGCCGCGCCGGCGGCGGTCAGGTTCATCTCCGCCGAGCCGCTGCTCGGGCCGATCGACTTGACCACCATCTGGCTCCGCCGGGATGGCGAGCGGCCGACCGAGTTGTCGCACAGGCTCGGGGATTACGTCCGGCCCCTCACCGGGAACTTTCGCGACTCGCCCCGCCTGGGCTGGATTATCGTCGGCGGCGAGAGCGGCCGCGGCGCTCGCCCGATGCACCCGGACTGGGCGCGCGCGATCCGCGACCAGTGCGCCGCGGCCGGGGTGCCGTTCTTCTTCAAGCAGTGGGGGGCATGGGGGCCGGCGGACAGCGGGACACCGATTCAGCCTGACGGCCGGCCAGCGTCGGCCTCTATGGATTTCCCGTACGTGTGCCGTGCCGCCGGGACCGCATGGATGCGCGAAGTCGGCAAGGCCCGCGGCGGCCGCCTCCTCGACGGGCGCGAGCACAACGCCATGCCGGAGCGCGCCTCATGACCGGAATCAGGAGCACCCCAAGCGTGGGGACCACGATTCTCGGCGCCGCCTACCTCGACGCGGTTCAGGAGGAATCGCGCCGGAACGTGGCCCGCCAGCGCCGGCTCGCCGCCGAGGCCGAGCGCGCCACGCTCGCCGCCCTGTCGCGCCGCTGC
>DATLFZ010000333.1:0-2833 GCA_035540795.1 Beijerinckiaceae bacterium
TCCCGTCCTGCTCCGGCGCCGCCTCCGACGCGGACGCCTCGGCGCGCTCGGGCTCGGGTTCCGGCGGCGGTTTCTCGCTCGGCAGGGTGGACCGCCGGGCTGCAGCCTCCAGCGATCCGGTGGCGGCGGGCTCGGCGGCCGGCCTGGGTCCGGCCTCGAGGCACGCCGGGAGCCAGGCATGGCGCGGCAGCGCGCAATCGACGGAGGTCTCGGGCCGCTCGGCGAAGCGGCCGACGACCAGACCCGCCGTGGCGAGCCCGGCGAGGGCGAGAAGCGGGACGAGGACGATCTTCATGGACTTGCCGCGGGGTGATCGGAACCTCCGGGGCAATGCGCCAGACGGCTCCTCGTTCGACCTTGGCGGGGCGACGGGGCGGGATTTTCTGCAGCCGCGCTCGCCTCAGCCGGCGAGCGCCTCGTCCTTCGCCTTGGCGCGCTGGAAGGCGGGCCGGGCGGCGAGCCGGTCCACATAGGCGCGGAACTCGGGCCGCTCCGGAACGAGCTTGAACGTCATGCCCCAGCGCAGCGTCGCTCCGATCACCACGTCGGCCACGGTGCAGCCGTCGCCGAGGAGGTACGGCCCCGCCGCGAGAGCCCGCGCCACGGCGTCGATGGTCGTGTCGTAGTCGCCGTAGGGGAGCGCCCCGCGCGGCGCCTCGTCGGTGCGCTTGAAGGCGCGGTCGAGGATCGCGGGCTCGAGCGTGCCGGGGGCGAAGAACAGCCACTTGAGCAGGGTTCCGCGGCGGCGCTCGCTGATCGGCACCGTCAGCCCCGCCTCGGGGAAGGCGTCCGCCAGGTAGACGCAGATCGCCGCCGCTTCGGTGATCACCGTGCCGTCGTGGTCGAGGGCGGGCACCTTGCCGAGCGGATTGACCGCGAGGTAGGCGGGCGCCCGGGTCTCGCCGGTCTTGCCGCTCATCACCCGCAGCTCGTAGGGGCGGCCGATCTCCTCCAGCATCCACAGCACGGTCGAGGAGCGGGACGGGGCGATGTGGTAGAGGACGAGGGCCATCGTGGTTCTCCGGATTCGGCCCGATCCTAACGCAAGCCCCGGGCCGCCACATCCGGAGCAGAAGGAGAGCCGCATGGGGCCCTATCCCCTCGCCCTCGCCGCCCTCGGGGCCAGCGCCTTCGGGGCCGCGGCCCTCGCCCAGACCGGCGGGACGGTGCTCGGAGCGACGGCGCCGGGTCTCGCCGCGGTGGCGGCGCTGATCGCCGCGATCCTGGTGGCGCTCGCGGCCCACGCCCTCCTCTTCGGGTTCGGCCGGCGGCTGACGGACGCGCGGCTCGGGCCCTTCGCGCAGGCGCTCCTTTCGCGCATCGACGGTCCCGCCCGGTTCGGCCTCGTGCTCGTGGCGGTGATGAGCGTCGTGCACACGCCCCTCTTCCACGGGCCGGTGTTCGAGTGGCTCGAATGGCTGCTCCTCGTCGCGCTGATCGCCTTCATCGGCTGGGGCGCGGTCGTCATGCTCGACACCGCGGCCGACCTCTACATGCGCCGGGTGCCGGACGAGAGCGACGACCCGGTGCTCGCCCGCAAGCACATCACGCAAGTCCAGCTCCTGCGCCGGATCGCGGTGATCCTGATCGGCTTCGTCACCTTCTCGGCGGTGCTGATGACGGTCCCGGCGGTGCGCCAGTACGGGGTGAGCCTGTTCGCCTCGGCCGGCGTCGCCGGTCTCGTGGTCGGTCTCGCCGCCCGCCCGCTCCTGTCGAACCTGATCGCCGGCATCCAGATCGCGGTGACGCAGCCGATCCGCCTCGGCGACGCCGTCACCATCGACAACGAGTTCGGCAGCGTCGAGGAGATCCGCACCACCTACGTCGTGGTGCGCCTGTGGGACGGGCGGCGGCTCGTGGTGCCGCTGTCCTTCTTCATGGAGAAGAATTTTCAGAACTGGACCCTGCAGGGCGGCTCCATCGTCGGCTCGGTCATGCTGTTCGTGGACTACACCGTGCCGATCGGGCCGATGCGCGAGCGCTTCCTCGAGGTGGTGCGCTCCTCGCCCCTGTGGGACGGCAAGACCGCGGCTTTGCAGGTGTTCGAGACGACCCAGGCGGCGGTGCAGCTGCGGGGGCTCGTCAGCGCCAGGAGTCCGCGGGAGAGTTTCGAGCTGCGCTGCGAGGTCCGCGAGAAGATGGTGGGCTGGCTCCAGGAGCGGAGGGCGGCGGAGGCGCCGCCCGCGGCCTGATTCAGTGGTAGCGGCGCCGATGGGCGCTCTCGTCGGCCTGGACCCAGGCGGCGAGGGCGACGAGGGCGAGCCCCTCGTCGGACAGGCGCCGGCTCAGCTCGCCGAACAGCGCCTGGCGCGATTCGAGCTCGGCCAGGCAGGCCTCGGCCTCCTCGGTCTCGCCGTCGATGCGGGCGGCGGCGTAGCGGTCGAACGCGGCGCTCATGTCGGCATAGGCGAAGGCGACGGCGGCGGTGCGGAACACCCGCCCTTCGGCCTCCTCGACCTCGCCGCTGTCGAGATCGCGGCTGCGGACCAGGTAACCCTCGTTGTGCTGGAACACCTCGTAGCGCCAGCCCTGACCTTCCGACGCGCCGACCAACATGGAACCCTCCATCGTTGAAGGCATCATCGGCGAATTCGGAACGGGCCGCGGTGCGGCGGCGCACGGGGCGCCACGGGGCCCTGCGACATTGCAGATGACGCCGCACTCGTAGAAGCTGCCGAGGCGGAACCGTCCAAGCGGGACCGTACCCGAAGACGAACATGGCCGAGGTGAGCGGATGAGGCGGCGGGCGTTCCTCGCGATCCTCGGCGGGGCGGCCGCACCTCTGTTTCCGCTCGCTCCTCGCGCGCAGCAGGCCGATGGCCTGCGCCGTCTC
>DATLFZ010000334.1:0-7298 GCA_035540795.1 Beijerinckiaceae bacterium
GATGCGCAGGCCGTCGACCCGGCGCTCGCGCACGAGCTCGAACACCTTCTCGTGGGTGCGGGCGAAGACCTCCGGATCCTCCACCCGCAGTCCGCCCAGCGAGTTGATGTCGAAGAAGCGCCGGTAGTTGATGTCGCTCGCAGCGACCCGCCAATGGGCGAGGCGGTAGGCCTGCATCTCGAGGATGCGATGGAGCGTGTCGAAGCTCTCCGGGATGCCCGCGGCGCCGTTGATCAGGTCGACGGCCCGTCCGACCGCTTCGGCGAGCGCCGGCGATTCCGCCACCGCGGCGGCGAGGCGGCGCTTGAGCTCCTCGCATTCCGTCGGGAAGGCGGCGCGGCGCTCGGGCGCGGTCTCCTCGCCCATCGCCCGCAGGCGCGCGCTCACGGCGAGCATCTCGTTGCGGGGCGGATCGGAGAGGTCGCCGAGCACGGCGAGGGCCCGGTCGAGCACGATCGGATAGCTCAGCGGCGTGATCGGGAACCGGTGCTCCCAGTGCCAGATGCTGAAGGAGCCTTCGTCGGGGTCGAAGGCGAGCTTCAGGTTGCCGTTCTCGAGAGCCTCCCCGTAGCGTTCGCCGAGGAACGGCACGACCAGCTTGTGGTGCGCGCCGAGGCGCTCCCAGTCGATGTCGAAGGCGGCGCCGTGCGGCGACTGCTCGCCCCATTCAAGGACGGAGAGCCACCAGCCGTTGTCGGCGCCGCCGACGCCCATGTGGTTCGGCACGATGTCGAGGAGGAGGCCGAGCCCGTGCTCCTTGAGGGCGTCGGAGAGGCGCACGAAACCTTCCTCGCCGCCGAGCTCCGGGTTGATCGCCGCGTGGTCGACGATGTCGTAGCCGTGGGTGGAGCCGGGGCGGGCCTTGTGGATCGGCGAGGCGTAGACGTGGCTGATCCCGAGCGCGGCGAGATACGGCACGATCGCCGCCGCGTCTTCGAAGGTGAAGTCCCTGTGGAATTGCAGGCGGTAGGTGGCCCGCGGCGGCGGGGAGGCGAGGGGGCTCGCCCGCGGCCGCTCGCCCCGGCCCTCCCGGGCGAGCACGGCACCGAGCTTGGCGAGGTCGCCGCCCGGCGCGACGATGTCCTCGATGTCCCGGGTCAGCCGTCGCCGCCAGTTGGGATGGCCCGTGTCGGGCCCGGGCATGTTGGCCTGGTTGAGCTCGCCGCCGGCGTCCTCGAGCTGGATGCCGACGAGGGCGGAGGGCGTGCGCGCGAGATAGGCGATGCTCGCCTCGAGCGGGGGCTCGGTCGGCGGCTCGGCCGAGGGGAGGAGGTCCTCCTCCGCGAGGGCCTCGGCGAGCTGCTCCCGCTCCCGGTCGCGGTTGACGCGTTCGCGCTCGGACGCCTCGACGTCGTAGATGCCGTGGGTCTGGCGCAGGTCCACGTCGAGGCCGCGCCACCAGCCGCGGAAGGTCGGCAGGTCGTGGGTGGTCACCACGGCGAGCGCCCGGTCCGGATAGGCTCGCGGCCGCTTGAAGGCGCCGTCGTGCTCGCGCTCGAAGGGCAGGACCCGGTAGCTGTAGATGCCGGCGCCCATGATGGCGTCGGAAAAGCCCTCCGGTCCCGTCCCGAGGTCCTCGGCGATGACGAGGCAGCGGGCGCGCCGGCTCTCGAGGCGCAGCACCGCCAGAATGGCCTCGAACGGGTAGGCCACGTAGGCCCCCTCCGCCGCCGACGCGCCCGGCGGGATCAGGAACAGGCGCTGGAGCTGGAAGGCGTGGTCGATGCGGATCGCCCCGGCGTGGCGCATGTTGGCCGAGACCATCGCCCGGAAGGCGGCGAGCCCCTGCGCCTCGAGCGCGAGCGGGTTGAAGGGCGGCAGGCCCCAGTTCTGGCCCTGGGGACCGAGGAGGTCGGGGGGAGCCCCGATCGACAGGGTGGCGGCGAAGCGGTCCGGATGGGCCCAGATCTCGGACCCGCCCCGGTCGGCCCCGACGGCGAGGTCCCGGTAGAGGCCGATGCCCATGCCGGCGGCCCGGGCGGCGCCGTGCGCCTGCGCGAGCTGGCGGTCCGCGATCCATTGCAGCCAGGCGTGGTACCCGACCCGCTCGCCGTTCTCGGCCGCGAACCGGCGCACCGCGTCCGAGTCCCGGCGCCGGAAGGCCTCGGGCCAGTCGCCGAGCCAGTAGCGCTCCTCGCGCCGGAAATGCTCCGACACGGCCTCGAAGGTGGCGTGGGCGTCGAGGGCCTCGCCCGCCTCTCGGCGGAAGGCGTCGAAGGCGGGGCTGCCGGCGCGGCGGAAATCGGCCCACAGGGCCTCGAGCAGGGGCCGCTTCAGTTCCCAGGAGGCGGCGTGGTCGATGAGGGGCCCCTCGCGCAGGGCCGCGAGCCGCGCCTGCAGATCTCCGTCGGCCCATAGGCGGGCGGCCTCGCTGCCCTCGAAGCCCTCGACCCGGGTCGGGTCGATGAACAGCGTCTCCAGAAAGAGCCGGGAGGAGGGGGAGTAGGGGGAGATCTTGGTCCGGTCCGCCGCGAACAGGGCGTGGACCGGGCTCAGGCCGAGGAACGAGGCTCCCATGCCCCCGGCGCCGCCGGCGGCCCGGGCGACGTCCGTGTAGTCGCCGATGCCGAAGTTGCGCTCGGAGCGGAGCGCGTAGAGCTGGGCGGTGACGCCCCAGAGCTTGGCCCCTTGTCTGATCGGCTCGGGCTCGAAGCAGTGGGCCGGCGCCGCCACGAGGAGCGCGGCGGCGCTGCGGCCGTCCGCCTCGATTTCGAGCCGGTGGTAGCCGGCGGCGAGCGGCGGCAGTTCGAGCATTCCGCCCTCGTCGGCGGCGCCGAGGAGGGCCCGGCCCTCGCGGCCGCCGCCGCTCTCGTCCGTGAGGCGCCAGACAGCCTGCGCACCGCGGGGAGCCCGCACGGGCACCCGCGGCCGCGTCCCCGACCGGGCGGGCAGGAGCGGTGGCAGCAGCGCCTCGCGCACGGCCTCGACCCGGGCGAGGCTGTCGCGGGCCGCGGCCTCCGTGCCGGTGTCGAGGCCGAACCCGGACAGGATGGCACGCCGGCTGTCCGGGCTCGTCTCGACCTCCTTGCCGAAAGCGTCCCGGTAGGAGCGTCCGATGCCGACGAGGTCGCCCAGGCGCTCGACGAGGCGGTCGTGCTCGCTCATGCCCCGCTCCGCAGCAGGATCCCGGTCCAGGGAGGCAGGCGGATGCCGCCCCGGGCGACGCCGAGGCTCGCCCAGACCGGCGCCTCGCCGGCCTCCGCCTCGAACCCGACCTCGGCCTCCCCGAAATTGGCGATGAAGCGCAGGGCGCCCGCCCCGAAGCGCCAGCGCGCCTCCAGCGCTTCAGGGGCGGGCAGCGCATAGGAGGCCTCCACGAAACCGCTCTTCGTCAGCGGCACGACCACGTCCCGGCGCAGGCGCAGGAGCGCCTTCGTCTCCGCGAGGATTTTCGCATGCGGCGGTCGCGCCGGCTCGTCCCAATCCAGGCGCGAGCGGGCGAAGGTCTCGGGTGCGGTCGGATCCGGGATCGGCTCGCCGCCATGCTGCTCGGCGAAGGCCTTGAAGTTCGCGAATTCGCGCCGGCGCCCGTCCCGGACCGCCTTCGAGAGTTCCGGATCGTCCGAGAAGTCGACGAAGAAGAGGAACGGGGTCGAGGCGTCCCATTCCTCGCCCATGTAGAGGAGCGGGATCTGCGGCGACAGGAGGAGGCCGGCGCGGGCGAGCGCCAGCTTCTCCGGCGCGGCGAGCGCGCCGATCCGGTCGCCGAACGCCCGGTTGCCGATCTGGTCGTGGTTCTGGAGGAAGGCGACGAATGCCGCGGGCGGCAGATGCCCGGAGGGCTCGCCGCGGGGCTTGCCCTCGTGCCGGGAGGGTTCCCCCTGATAGGCGAAGCCCTCGGCGAGGCAGCGCCCGAGCCGCTCGAGGGGCCGGTCGTAGTCCTCGTAGTAGCCGTCCGCCTCTCCGGTGAGGAGCCGGTGCCAGCAATGGTGGATGTCGTCGTTCCACTGGGCCGTGTGCAGGCGCGGGCGGCCGTCCTCGCCGCGGCCGAGCCAGCGGGCCTCGTTGGCCCCGTTCTCGAGGACGAGATGGACCTCGCGGCCGGGGATCGCGGCGCGGATGCGCGCGGCGAGCTCGGCGATGATGTGGGTCTCGCTGTCGTCCTGGATCGCGTGCACGGCGTCGAAGCGCAGCCCGTCGAAATGGTACTCTTCGAGCCAGTAGATCGCGTTGTGGACGAAGTAGTCGCGCACGATGGGGCCGGCACGGCCGTCGAAGTTGATGCCCGCCCCCCAGGGCGTCTGGTGGCGCTCGGTGAAGAACGTCTTGGCGTAGGCGTGCAGGTAGTTCCCGGCCGGCCCAAAGTGGTTGTAGACCACGTCGAGGAACATCATCAGGCCGAGGGCGTGCGCCCGGTCGATCAGACGCTTGAGGTCCTCCGGCGTGCCGTAGACGCCGTCCGGTGCGTAGTGAAGGACGCCGTCGTAGCCCCAGTTCCGCTCGCCGGGGAAATCGGCGAGCGGCAGGAGCTCGATCGCCGTGACGCCGAGGTCGCGCAGCTGCTCGAGCTTCCCCATCAGGCCGGCATAGGTGCCCTCGGGGGTCGCCGTGCCGACATGGAGCTCGTAGAGGACCGTTTCCTCCCACGGCCGGCCGGTCCAGCCGCCGTCGGACCAGCGGTAGGCGCGCGGATCGACGACCAGGCTCGGGCCGGCCACGTCCTGCGGCTGGAAGCGGGAGGCGGGATCCGGGACCAGGAGGTCTCCTCCGATGCGGTAGCGGTAGCGCGTGCCGGCCCGCGCGTCGGGCAGGACGAGGCGGCGCCAGCCCTCTTCCGCCGCCGGCATCGGGTGCTCGCCCGCCTCGGTGACCAGGGTCACCTCGGAAGCGGTCGGGGCCCACAATGCGAAACGCACTCCTTCGTTCGTGATCTCCGCGCCGAAGGGCATCGCATGGGCCCGCTGCATCAAGACGTCTCCTGGTTGCCGCTGTCCTGGAACAGCACCAGCGAACGGGAGGGCAGCAGAAAGGTTCCTCTCGGCTCGAGGAGGGCGGGCGTGCCGCGCACGAGCCCGTCGGCGAGGGCGGTGTCGAACACGGCGACCCAGCGCCCGCTCGGGCGCTCGCCGAGGTGGAAGCGGACCTCGTGCTCCCCGGCGTTGAGGAGGATGAGGAAACGCCGGCCGTCGCGGGCGTCGTTCCCCAGTTGCATGCCGAGGGCGCGCAGTTGCGGGTTGCCCCAGTCGGGCAGCGTCATCTCGCGCCCGTCGGGGTGCAGCCAGTAGACGTCCTTGAGCCCGTTCGTCGGGACCTTGGCGCCGGTGAGGAAGTCGCGCCGGCGGAAGGCGTCGTGGCCCCGGCGCAGGCCGATGAGGTTGCGCACGAAGGCGTGCAGGTCGGGATCGGCCTCGCCGCCGGCCTCCCAGTCGAACCAGCTCGTCTCGTTGTCCTGGCAATAGGCGTTGTTGTTGCCGCCCTGGGTCCGGGAGAGCTCGTCGCCCATCAGCAGCATCGGCACCCCCTGCGACAGCATCACCGTGGCGAGGAGGTTGCGCTTCTGGCGGGCGCGGATCGCGCGGATCGCCGGGTCCTCGGTGGGGCCTTCGACGCCGTAGTTGCGGGACAGGTTGTGGCTGTGGCCGTCCTGGTTGTCCTCGCCGTTCGCCTCGTTGTGGCGCTCCTCGTAGGAGACGAGGTCCTCCAGCGTGAAGCCGTCGTGGGAGCAGGCGTAGTTGATCGAGGCCCAGGGCTGGCGCCCGCTCGGCTGGTAGGTCTCCCGGGATCCGGTCATGCCGCGGGTGAGCGCGGGGAGGGTGCCGGGGTCGCCGCGCCAGAACGCCCGGATGGTGTCGCGGAACTGGTCGTTCCACTCGCTCCAGCCGGGCGGGAACTGGCCGACCATGTAGCCGCCGTGGCCGAGATCCCAGGGCTCGGCGATGAGCTTGACCCGGCTCAGCACCGGATCCTGGCCGACCGCCTGCAGGAAGCCCGCCCGGGCGGACACGTCGAACGGCTCCCGGCACAGCGAGGGGGCGAGGTCGAAGCGGAATCCGTCGACGTGGTAGGCCTCGACCCAGTGGCGCAGGGAATCCAACACCATCTGCAGCACCCGGGGATGGTGCAGGTCCAGCGTGTTGCCGGTGCCGGTCGAATCCCAGGAATAGCGCGGGTTCTCGGGCGGGAGCTTGTAGTAGCTCGCGTTGTCGATGCCCCGGAACGACAGGGTCGGCCCGAGATGGCTGCCCTCGGCGGTGTGGTTGTAGACCACGTCGAGGATCACCTCGATGCCCGCGTCGTGGAGGGCCCGGACGGCACCCTTGAGCCCGGCGACGCCGGCCTCCCCGAGGTAGCGCGGCTCCGGGGCGAAGAAGCCGAGGGTGGAATAGCCCCAGTAGTTCTTCAGCCCCTTCTCGACCAGGAAACGATCGTCCGGGAAGGCGTGGATCGGCATCAGCTCGATCGCCGTCACGCCGAGGCCGACGAGGTGCTCGATGACGGCGGGATGGCCGAGGGCGGCGTAGGTCCCGCGCAGGGCCGGCGGCAGCCCCGGATGGAGCTGCGTGAACCCCTTCACGTGCGCCTCGTAGATCACCGTGTCGATCCAGTCCCGCCGGGGCGGGCGGTCCTCGCCCCAGAAATGGGCCGGGTCCTCGACCACGCATTTCGGCATCATCGGCGCGCTGTCGCGCCGGTCGAGGCTGAGGTCCCCCGAGCGCGCGCCCATGCGGTAGCCGAACAGGGCGTCGTGCCAGCGGATGCGCCCCTGGAGCTGGCGGGCATAGGGGTCGATGAGGAGCTTGAACCGGTTGAACCGGTGCCCGCGCGCCGGCTCGTAGGGGCCGTCGACCCGGTAGCCGTAGAGCTGGCCCGGGCGGACGCCCTCGACATAGACGTGCCAGACCTGGTCCGTGCGCCGCGGCAGGCGGATCTGCGCCACCTCGCGCCGGCCCGTCGGCTCGAACAGGCACAGGTCGACCCCGGTGGCGTGCGCGGAAAAGAGGGCGAAGTTCACGCCCTTGCCGTCCCAGGTCGCGCCGAGCGGGGAGGGGGCGCCGTCGTCGATGCGGTACATGAAGCTCCGTGGTCGGGGACCGGGGCAGAACGGCCGGACGGCGTCGCCGTTCCGGGTTCGGGGGCGGCGCATTCCAGCACGGCGGGCGCGCTGCCGAAACCCTTGCGGGCGGACGCGGCTGCGCTAAGGACTGCGCCCGAAACGGGAGGATGCGATGAAGCTCGACAGTTCGGTTTCGGCGATCGTCACGGGCGGGGCCTCCGGCCTCGGCGAGGCGACGGCCCGGATGCTCGCGGCGGCGGGGGCGAAGGTCGCCATTTTCGACCTCTCGGCCGAACGCGGCGAG
>DATLFZ010000335.1:0-6958 GCA_035540795.1 Beijerinckiaceae bacterium
CCCCTCACGCGCTCCGCGCGCGGGGGAGGGGCGCGGCCGGCGTCGCGCCTTCGCGGCCGGGGCGCGCCTTCACGGGACCGTTACGCCCGGCGCCCCCCGCCCCGACCCTGGACGGCGCACCGCCGCCCGTGTAGCGCTGCCGCGCCGTCCAACGAGGATGCCGATGATCGATCTCTACACCTGGACCACGCCCAACGGCCGCAAGGTCTCGATCCTGCTCGAGGAGCTCGGGATGCCCTATGCGGCGCACGCCGTCGACATCGGCAAGGACGAGCAGTTCAAGCCGGACTTCCTGAAGATCGCCCCGAACAACCGCATCCCGGCGATCGTCGACCGGGAGACCGGCTTCAGCCTGATGGAATCGGGGGCGATCATGCTCTACCTCGCCGAGAAGGCGGGCCGGTTCCTGCCCACCGGGCGCGAGGCGCGCTACCGGGTGATCGAGTGGCTGATGTGGCAGATGGGCGGCGTCGGCCCGATGCTCGGCCAAGTCCACCATTTCGTGCGCTTCAACAAGGGCGTCGCGCCCTATGCCGAGGACCGCTACGTCAAGGAGGCGAACCGGCTCTACGGCGTCCTCGACCGGCGCCTCGCCGACCGCGAGTTCGTCGCGGACGAGTACTCGGTCGCCGACATGGCGATCTGGCCGTGGATCTCCCGCTTCGAGTGGCAGACCATCGACCTCGACGCCTACCCGAACGTGAAGCGCTGGTACCGCACGATCGCCGAGCGCCCCGCCGTGCAGCGCGGCTACGACGTCCCGAAGAAGGTCGGCGAGATCCCGATGCCGTGACCCGCGCGCCGCAGGCGCGTCACGGGCAGCCGAACTCCTTCAGGAGCACGTACCAGACCGCCTGGTGGCCGGGCAGGGGCAGGAGGGCGGGGTTGTCCTCGATGCGCTTGACCACTGCGAGACGGCCGATCTCCGCCGTGAGGTCGGCCGGGATGCAGGCCCGGTAGCGCTTGTCGGTGGTCTCGTCCGAGATGACGAGCCCGACCCCGTAGATGAAGCCGACGCACCAATTCACGTCGGCGGCCTCCGCCGAGGTGCAGCGGGTCAGGACCTGCTGGCCCGTGAGGCCGTCCTGGGCGGCGGCCCCGGTCGCGAGCATGGCGGCGAACGCCGCGCCGGCGAGGCGGATCATCGGCCGGCCTCCGCGAGGCGCCGGGAGACGGTGAAGCGCTTGTCGAGGTCGGGATGGAGCTCGGCGCCGAGGCCCGGCCCCTCGGGCACGGTGATGAAGCCCTTGTCGACCTCCGGCAGGGCGGTGACGAGATCCCGGTACCAGGTCCGGTAGAAGGCCCGCACGCTCTCCTGAACGAGGGCGTTGGTGGCGTTGAGCGACAGGTGCGTCGAGGCGATCAGCACCACCGGGCCGGTGCAGTCGTGCGGCGCGACCGGCAGATGCCAAGCCTCCGCCATGGCGGCGATCTTGCGCGCCTCCGACAGGCCGCCGCACCAGGAGAGGTCGAGCATCACCACCCCGGCGACGCCGGTCTCGAGGAGGTCGCGGAAGGCGAAGCGGCTCGCGAGCGTCTCCGAGGCGCAGATCGGGGCCGGCGAGACCTGCGCGTAGCGCTTCAGGCTCGACAGGGAATCCATCCGGATCGGGTCCTCGTGCCAGAAGGTCCCGTAGGGCGTAAGCGCCTTGGCGATGGTCATGGCCGGCAGGAGCTGCCACAGGGAGTGGAACTCGACCATGATGTCCATGCGGTCGCCGACGGCCTTGCGGATCTTCTCGAACGGCTTCAGCGCCGTGCGCAGATCGTCGGGCGCGATGTAGACCCCGTTGGTCTTCTCGGCGGCGATGTCGAACGGCCAGATCTTCATGGCCGTGATGCCCTCCTCGAGGAGGTCGTGGGCGAGTTCGTCGGCCCGGTTGAGGAAGGCGTTGAGGTCGTCGTAGCGGACCTGCGGGTCGGCCTCGAGCCCCCAATTGTGCACCGCCTGGGCATTGGCCTTGCGGACGTAGTGGGTGCCGGCGCAGGTGTTGTAGGTGCGGATGCGCTCGCGGGTGCGCCCGCCGAGGAGGTCGACGATCGGCCGCCCGGTCGCCTTGCCGAGGAGGTCCCACAGGGCGATGTCGATCGCCGAGTTGCCCCGGGTCTCGGCGCCGGTCGAGCGGAAGCCGAGATAGCCGACGAGGTCGCGGGCGATGGCGTCGATCCGGCTCGGGTCCTGCCCGAGGAGGCGGGGCGCCGCGTATTCGTGGATGTAGGCCTCGACCGTCTCGGCCCCGAAGAAGGTCTCGCCGAGGCCGACGAGGCCCTCGTCGGTGCGCACCTGGACCCACAGGAGGTTCGGCAGCTCGGCGGCGCGGATGGTCTCGACGGCGGTGATCTTCACGGCACCCTCGTGCGAAAGAGCCTCCCGCCGGGGCGGGAGGCTCGGGGTCGGCTCACTTGCGGATCTTGGCGAGCTCTTCCTGGATCTTCGAGACGGTCTCCTTGCCGATCGTCTCGGCGTGGCGCTCGTAGACGGGCTTCACGACCTCGCGCAGGCGGGCCTGCTCGGCCGGGGCGAGCTCGTTGACCTGCATGCCCTCCTTCTTGAGCTTGGCGAGCGACTTGTCGGAGAGGTCGCGCGACACCTTGCGCTGCTCGTCGCGGCCGACGACGGCGCAGTCCTGCAGGGCCTTCTGCTCGTCCGCCGAGAGCTTGTCCCACAGGGGCTTCGAGTAGAGGACCAGGAACGGCGTGTAGGCGTGGTTGGTGATCGACAGGAACTTCTGCACCTCGAAGAACTTCGACGTGTCGATCGTCACAAAGGGGTTCTCCTGGCCGTCGATGGCGCGGGTCTCGAGCGCGGTGAAGACCTCGCCGAAGGCCATCGGCACGGCGTTGGCGCCGACCGTCTTGAAGGTGTCGAGGAAGATGTTGTTCTGCATCACCCGCACCTTCATGCCGTTGAAGTCCTCGACCTTGGTCACCGGACGGCGCGAATTGGTCAGGTTGCGGAAGCCGTTCTCCCAATAGGCGAGGTTGACGAGGCCGACGCCGGGCAGCTTGTCGGCGATGTATTTGCCGAAATTGCCGTCGAGGACGGCGTCCGCCTCCTTGGCGTTGGCGAACAGGAACGGCAGGTCGAACACGCCGAGGTCGGGCAGGATGCCGACGAGCGGCGAGGACGAGGTGACGACCATCTCCTGCGTGCCCGAACGCAGGGCCTGCGTCGCCTGCAGGTCGCCGCCGAGCGCGCCGCCCCAGAAGGCCTGCAGCTTCATCCTGCCGCCGGACTTCTCGGCCACGCACTGGTTCATCTTGGCGATGCCGTTGCCGACCGGGTGATCGGCGTTGACGCCGTTCGACACGCGGATGGTGCGCTCCTGGAACTGGGCCGCGGCCGGGGCCGCCGCGATGGCCGCGAGCGCCACGCCGGCGAGAAGGGTCTTGAGCGATGTCATCGGTGATCCTCTTGGACGCAGCACGACAGGGGAATCCGGGCGCCGGGCCGGCTGCGGACGCCGGCGCCTCGAAGCTGGGCAGTCCTAGAACCAGAACATGGCCTGCAGCATCTCGACGAAGGTGATGCGGTCGCGCAGCCAGTTCAACGGCGCGATCACCCATTGCGGGAACATGACGAGCCAGAACAGCACCGCCGTCTGGGCGAGGAGGAAGGGCAGGACGCCCCTCATGACCGCGCCCATGGGGACGCGGCCGACGCCGCAGACCACGTTGAGCACGATGCCGACCGGCGGCGTGATCAGGCCGATGGCGTTGTTCATGATGAACAGCACCCCGAAATAGACCGGGTTGATGCCGGCCTCCTGCACGATCGGCATCAGGATCGGGGTCAGGATCAGCACGGTCGGCGCGAAGTCGAGGGCGGTGCCGACGACGACCACGAGGAGCATCAGCACGAACATCAACAGCTTCGGCTGGTCCTTGAGCGGCTGCACGATGGCGCCGAGCTCGGCCGGGATGTTCGCCTGCGTGATCAGCCAGGCCGAGATCAGGGCGGCGGCGACGAGGAACATCACCACGGCGGTGGTCTTGGCCGCGACCAGGAACACGCCGTAGAGGTCCCGGATCCTGAGCTCCCGGTAGATGAACATCCCCACGAACAGGGCGTAGACCGCGGCGAACACCGCGGCCTCCGTCGGCGTCGCCCAGCCGAAGCGGATGCTGCCGAGGATGATCACCGGCATCAGAAGCGCGAAGAACCCGTCGAGGAAGGCGCGGCCGCGCAGGCGCCAGGGCTGGCGCGGCAGCACCGCGACCTTGTCGCCTCGGGCGACGATCATCCAGGCGAGAACCAGCGAGAGGCCCATCAGGAGGCCCGGGAAGATGCCGGCGAGGAAGAGCTGCGTGATCGAGACGTTGGCCGCGACGCCGAACACGATGAAGCCGATCGAGGGCGGGATCACCGGGGCGATGATGCCCCCCGACGCGATCAGCCCGGCGCTGCGCGGCACGTTGTAGCCGGCGTCGCGCATCATCGGGATGAGGATCGCGGCGAGCGCCGCGGTGTCGGCCGCCGCCGAGCCGGACAGGGAGGCCATGATGATGGCGGCGAAGATCGCCACGTAGCCGAGGCCGCCGTGCCGGTGGCCGACGAGGGAGACCGCGAAGGCGACGATGCGCTTCGACAGGCCGCCCGCGTTCATGAGCTCGCCCGCGAGCAGGAAGAACGGCACCGCCAGGAGCTGGAAGTTGTCGGCTCCCTCGATCAGCTTCAGCGCCACGATCTGGCTGTCGAAGATGCCCATGTGGAGCATCAGGGCGAGGCCGCAGACGATGAGCGCGAAGGCGACCGGCAGCCCGAAGGCCATCGTCCCGCACAGCGAGAGCAGGAAGACGGCGATGGTCATTCGAGGTGACCCTTGAGGGTCTTGGAATCGTCCTCGTACTCGCCGGCGAAGCGCCTGAGCTCGGCCGGATCGAGGGTGCCGGTGAGGGTGCGCACGAGGCGCGCCGTCGCGAGCGCCCCCATGCCGATGGCGGCGAAGAAGCCGATGCCGTAGACCCAGATCATCGACAGGCCGGTGATCGGGGCGTAGTTGGTGACGTGCAGGCCGGCCTGGCGCCAGGTGCCCCAGAAGAACACCGCGCAGCAGAGCAGAATGAGGCCGTCCGACAGGGCCATCGAGAGCGCCCGGCCGCGATCGCCGAAGCGGGCGACCAGCGTCTCGACGCCGATATGCCCGTTCTCGCGCATCACCACG
The DNA here is from genome assembly GCA_035540795.1 of Beijerinckiaceae bacterium. Classification (GTDB taxonomy): domain Bacteria; phylum Pseudomonadota; class Alphaproteobacteria; order Rhizobiales; family Beijerinckiaceae; genus JAJKJG01. Next base: position 5,166 of record DATLFZ010000335.1, read on the forward strand.
ACCGCGCCCACGAAGGTGAGCCAGACGAACATGATGCGGGACAGTTCCTCGGAGATCTCGATGCCGCCGCCGAACAGGACGAGGCCGTAATCGGACAGCTTTCGCAGCACGGCGTTGCCGAACACCATCGCCACCATGGCGGCGAGGCACAAGACGATGAACAGCTCGAACAGCTTGAACAGGCGGTCGACGAGGGAGGGCGCCGGGGGGCGGCTCTCATGCGGGGGACGCGCCCCGTCGAGGGACGTCCGGCCGGCATCGCGAAGCTCGGGCAAGGGATCAACTCTGGGCAGCGGCCCTGCCCCATAGTTCGATCCGGCACCCCGGGCAAGCGCGGCGGGAGCTCCCGGCCGCCCGCCGCTGCGCGCGACCCGTTGCCGCGAGCGCGGGCTGGCCCGATTGGCGCCAAGGGCCCACGTCGGATATCAAGGGTGGAGCGCGGAGACCCCGATGAGCCGACCGGAGGAGTGGCGCGTCCCGCCCGAGCTCCAGCCCGACCCGCGCGCCTTCGCCTTCGACGTGGAGCGCGCCCTCGACGCCGTGGTCTCCTTGCGCGCCGCGGTGCCGGAGGACGCCTTCACGGCCGAGACGCTCGGCACCGAGCGGGCCGGCCAGGGCGTCGTCATCCGCGCCCCCGACCTCGTGCTCACCATCGGCTATCTCGTCACCGAGGCCGAGGAGGTGTGGCTCACGACGAACCGGGGTCGGACCGTCCCGGCGCATGTCCTCGCCTACGATTTCGTCACCGGCTTCGGCCTCGTGCAGGCCCTGTCGGTGCTGGACGCGCCGGCGCTGGCCCTCGGCGAGTCCCGCAAGCTCGGGCGCGGCGACCAGGTCGTGGTCGGCGGGGCCGGCGGGCGGGCGCGGTCCCTCGAGGGCCGGGTCGTCGCGCGCCAGGAATTCGCCGGCTACTGGGAGTACCTGATCGACGACGCGATCTTCACCGCCCCGGCCCATCCCCATTGGGGCGGCACCGCCCTGATCGGCCCCAAGGGCGACCTCCTCGGCATCGGCTCGCTCCAGCTGCAGCACCAGGCCGCCGGCGGGCGCCTCGTGCCGATCAACATGTCGGTGCCGATCGACCTCCTGAAGCCGAACCTCGACGACATGCTCACCCACGGGGCCGTGCGGCGCCCGGCCCGGCCGTGGCTCGGCGTCTTCGTCGGCGAGGACGACGGCAGCGTCACGGTGATCGGCTTCGCCGGACAGGGGCCGGGCAAGCGCGCCGGCCTGCGCGCGGGCGACGTGATCCGCGCGGTGGCGGGCGTCCCGGTCGATTCCGTCGCCGCCTTCTACCGGGCGCTGTGGTCGCTCGGCGAGGCGGGAATCGACGTACCCCTCACGCTGGAACGCGAGGGCGACGCCTTCGAGGTGGCGATCACCTCGGCCGATCGCGCCGCCCTGCTGCGCCGGTCCCGTTTCCACTGACGGCGCCGGGCCGGCGCCGTCTCGCCTACTCGGCGGCCTGCCGGTGGACGGCGCCGCCCGGGATCATGCCGAGCGCCTGGAGGTAGAGGTCGAGGATGGTCTCCTCCTCCTCGCGCTCGGCGGCGTCCTTCTTGCGCAGCGCGATCACCTTGCGCATCACCTTGGTGTCGAAGCCGTTGCCCTTGGCCTCGGCGTAGATGTCCTTGATGTCGGAGGCGATGCCGGCCTTCTCCTCCTCGAGGCGCTCGATGCGCTCGATGAAGGCTTTCAGCTGATCGGCGGCGACGGAATCGGTCGGCACGCTGTTGGGGTTGTGGTCGTCCATGGGTCTGCCCCTCGTTCTTCGCCCTGGTTCGGCATCGTCC
>DATLFZ010000336.1:0-5540 GCA_035540795.1 Beijerinckiaceae bacterium
TCGTCGAGGAGTGCAAGCGCACGGGCACGGCGCTCGAAGCCATCGAGAAGGCCGAGAAGCTGGGCTTCGACACGGCCATCCGGGCAAAGCACCCGTTCGATCCCAGCTGGGAGCTGCCGGTCTACGTCGCCAACTTCATCCTGATGGAATACGGCACGGGCGCGATCTTCGGCTGCCCGGCCCACGACCAGCGCGACCTCGACTTCGTCAACAAGTACGGCCTCGGCAACACCCCCGTCGTGTGCCCGCCGGACGTGGAGCCGGAGAGCTTTGTGATCACGGACGTCGCCTATGACGGCGACGGGCGCATGATCAATTCGCGCTTCCTCGACGGGCTCACCATCGCGGAAGCGAAGGAAGAGGTCGCGCGGCGTCTCGAGAGCGAGACCCGCAACGGGCGCCCGGTTGGGGAGCGCAAGGTCAATTTCCGCCTGCGCGACTGGGGCATCTCCCGCCAGCGCTACTGGGGCTGCCCGATCCCGGTGATCCACTGCGAGGCGTGCGGCGTCGTGCCGGTGCCGAAGGACCAGCTGCCGGTGACGCTGCCGGAGGACGTGTCCTTCGACGTGCCCGGCAACCCCCTCGACCGCCATCCGACCTGGACCAGGGTCGCCTGTCCGCGCTGCGGCGCGCCCGCCCGGCGCGAGACCGACACCATGGACACGTTCGTCGATTCGTCCTGGTACTTCGCGAGGTTCACCGACCCGCATCTCGCCGACGCGCCGGTCGAGCAGGACGTGGCGGATGCCTGGCTGCCGGTGGACCAGTATATCGGCGGCATCGAGCACGCGATCCTGCACCTCCTCTATTCGCGCTTCTTCACCCGGGCCATGCGGGACGTCGGCCTCGTCGGCCTCGACGAACCCTTCGAGGGCCTGTTCACGCAAGGCATGGTGGTCCACGAGACCTACCGCTCGGCGGACGGCGCCTGGGTGCAGCCGAACGAGGTCCGCATCGAGAGCGACGGCGGCACGCGCCGGGCGGTGCACGTCGCCACCGGCGCGCCGATCGAGATCGGCTCGATCGAGAAGATGTCGAAGTCGAAGAAGAACACGGTCGACCCCGACGACATCATCGCGAGCTACGGCGCCGACACCGCCCGCTGGTTCATGCTGTCCGACTCGCCCCCCGAGCGGGACGTGATCTGGACCGAGGAGGGCGTCCAGGGCGCGGCCCGGTTCGTGCAGCGGGTCTGGCGCCTCGTCGCCGAGGCCGGTCCCGCGCGCGAGGCCCGGCCCGACGGCTTCGGCCCGGCGGCGCTCGCCTTGCGCAAGGTCGCCCACCGCACGCTCGCTTCCGTCGAGGAGAACGTGGAGGGGCTGCGCTTCAACGTCGCCGTGGCCAAGCTCTACGAGCTCGTCAACGCGATCCAGGCGGCCCGCGGCGAGAGCGGGGAGGGGCTCGCCTTCGCGGTGCGCGAGGCGCTCGGGATCCTGGTCCAGGCCATGGCGCCGATGATGCCGCACCTCGCCGAGGAGTGCTGGAACGCGCTCGGGGGAGAGGGCCTCGTCGCGGAGGCGCCCTGGCCGGCGGTCGACCGGGCGCTCCTCGTCGAGAACGTGGTCACGCTTCCGGTGCAGGTGAACGGCAAGAAGCGCGCCGACGTGACGGTTGCGCGCGACGCCGATCAGGCGACAATCGAGGCGGCGGTGCTCTCGCTCGACCCGGTGCGGCGGGCGCTCGAGGGCCGGCCGGTGCGCAAGGTCATCGTGGTGCCGCAACGCATCGTCAACGTCGTGGGCTGAAGGGGGCAGGATGCAGCGCGAACGATTCTTGCGGGCGGGCCTGCGGCTCGCGACCCTCGTGCTCGCCCTGGCGGCGGCGGGCTGCCTGCGGCCCATGTACGGTCCGACCGCCACGGGCGAGCGGATGCAGGACGTGCTGGCCGCCGTCGAGGTGGCGCCGCTCACCACATCCTTCGTGCTGGAACCGGCAGCCCACGCCCTGCGGAACGAGCTGACCTTCAAGCTCGATGGGACCGGCGCCCCGCAGCCGAAGCGGTACCGTCTGACGGTCATTCTGACCGGCGACCTCATCCAGGCGGGCTTCGCCTTGGGCCGCGCCCGTGGGGCGACCCAACGTGCCCGCGCCTCCTATGTCCTGACGCGGATCGAGGGCGGATCGGTCCTCGCGCGGGGCGAACTCGAGGCTTCCGTGCAGTTCGAGCTGATGCAGCAGCGGTTCGCGGCGGAAAGAGCCACCCGGGAGGCGCTCCTGCGCGTCGGGCGGCAACTCGCGGACGAGATCCGCAACGACCTCGGCGCCAAGCTGGCTCTCGGCCGAGGCGCATGACGGCGGTCAAGGCCGGCGCCGTCGAGGCGGCGCTGCGCCGGCTCGACCCGGCCGTTCCCGTCCTCCTGTTCTACGGCCCCGACGCGGGCCTCGTCGCCGAGCGGGCCCGGGCGGCGGCGAGCGCCGCCGTCGACGACCCCGCCGATCCCTTCCAGCTGATCCGCCTCGAGGGCGAGGCGGTCGCCGGCGATCCCGGCCGGCTCGCGGACGAGGCGGGCACCATCGGCCTGTTCGGGACGCGCCGGGCGATCTGGGTCCGGATCGGCGGCCGCACCAACCTCGCCCCGGCCCTCGCCGCCGTCCTCGACATGCCGCTTTCCGACACCCGTATCGTCGTCGAAGCCGGCGAGCTGACGAAATCGTCGCCCCTGCGCACCCTTTGCGAACGCTCCCCCCGCGCCCTCGCGCTGCCCTGCTACGCGGACGAGGGGGAGGGGCTCGACCGGGTCGTCGACGAGACCCTGCGGGCCGCCGGTCTCGCCATCGGCCGGGAGGCCCGCGCCACCCTTGTCGCGAGCCTCGGCGGGGACCGGCTCGCCACCCGCAGCGAACTCGCCAAGCTCGTGCTCTACGCCCACGGCAGGCGCGAGGTCACGGTCGAGGACGTCGATGCGGTGGTGAGCGACGTCTCCGGCCTCGCCATCGACGCGGTGATCGACGCGGCCTTCGGCGGCCGGCCGGCAGGGGTGGCGGAGGATTACCGGCGGCTCGAAGCCGAGGGCACGCACCCCTCCGTCGTGCTCGGGGCGGCGCTGCGGCACGCCCTCGGCCTGTTGTCGGCCCGGATCGAGATCGAGGCCGGGCGTCCGCCCGACATCGCCCTGCGCGGCGCGTTCCCGCGGCTGCACTTCAAGCGGGAGAAGGCGATCCAGGGCCACCTGGCGACCTGGCGCACCGCATCCCTGCGCCGGGCCGTCGAGCGCCTCCAGGGGGCGATCCTGCAGACGCGCCAGCTGCCGGACCTCGCCGACGCCTGCGCCCTCGACCTGCTCCTGAAGATCGCCGCCCGGGGTCGCTGATCAGGCGACGTGCCGCAGGCGCCGGCAGAGCCCGTCGAGCTGTTCCAGGGTCTTGTACTTGAAGCGGATCTCTCCGCCCTTCTCCCGGTGCTCGATCGACACCGCGAGGCCGAGCACGTCCTCGAGCGCCCGCTCCAGGGCGCGCGTGTCCGGGTCCTTCTCCCGCCGCCAGCGCTGGACCGGCTCGACGTTGCCGTGGTCGCGGTAGGCGATCTCCTCCACCTCCCGCACCGAGAGGTTCTTGTCGAGGATGCGCTGGGCGATCTTGACCGGGTCCTTGACCGCGAGCAGCGCCCGGGCGTGGCCGCCGGTGATTCGGTTGTCCATCACGAGCTGCTTGACCTCGTCCGGAAGGGAGAGGAGGCGGAGCATGTTGTTGACGTGCGGCCGGCTCTTGCCGACGACGGAGGCCAGCTCGGTCTGGTTGTAGCCGAACTCCTCCATCAGCCGCTGGTACCCGCCGGCCTCCTCGATGGCGTTGAGGTCGGTGCGCTGGACGTTCTCCAGGATGGCGTATTCGAGGGAGGTGCGGTCGTCGACATCGACCACCACCACCGGCACCTCGTGCAGGCCGATGGCCTGGGCGGCCCGCCAGCGCCGCTCGCCGGCGACGATCTCGTAGGCGTCCGGCAGGCCGGGGATGGCCCGGGCGACGATGGGCTGAACGATGCCCCGCTGGCGGATGGAGGCGCCGAGCGCCGCGAGTTCGCCCTCGCCGAACCGCTTGCGCGGGTTGCGCGGGTTCGGGCGCAGGAACTCGACCGGCACCTGCCGGGCGCCCCGGCCCCGCTCGGCGGCCGTATCCTCGCCGACCTCCCCGATCAGGGCCGCGAGCCCCCGCCCGAGCCGTCTCACCGCCTCTTCGGCCATCTGCCCCTCCTCACGCCGCCACCGCCCGCAGCGCCCGTTCGCGCTGGATCACTTCCGAAGCGAGCCGCAGATAGGCCTGCGACCCGGCGCATTTCAGGTCGTAGAGCAGCACCGGCTTGCCGTGCGACGGGGCCTCGGAGACCCGCACGTTGCGCGGGATCATCGTGTCGTAGACCTTGTCGCCCATGAACTGGCGCACGTCGGCGACGACCTGCGTCGAAAGATTGTTGCGCGGGTCGTACATGGTCAGCACGATCCCGTGGATGCCGAGGCGCGGGTTCAGCGTCGCGCGGACCTGCTCGACCGTGCGCAGGAGCTGGCTCAGGCCCTCGAGGGCGAAGAATTCGCATTGCAGCGGCACCAGCACCGCGTCCGCCGCCGTCAGCGCGTTGATGGTCAGGAGGTTCAACGAGGGCGGGCAGTCGATCAGGACGTAGGTGAAGGGCTCCTCGCCGGGACGCAGGCGGGACAGGCCCTCGATCGCCTCGAGGAGCCGCCGGGCCCGGTTGCGCTCGTGGGCGATCTCGAGCTCCACCCCGAGCAGGTCGAGGGTGGACGGGGCGACGGCGAGGTTGGGCACGGCGGTCTCGACCACCGCGTCGCGCAGGTCGGTCGCGCCGGTGAGCACGTGGTAGGTGGAGATGCGGCGGCTGCGCCGGTCGATGCCGAGGCCGGTCGAGGCGTTGCCCTGCGGGTCGAGGTCGAGGATCAGCACCCGCTCGCCGATGGCGGCGAGGGCGGTTCCGAGATTGATCGCCGTCGTCGTCTTGCCGACGCCGCCCTTCTGGTTGGCGAGGGCCAGAATCCGGGGGCGCTGCCGAACTCGGGTGTCTTCCGGCATCAGGCTGGCTCGATCGTGACGCGGATGATGCGACCTTCGCGGTCGGTGCGACTCGGAACGACGTCGGCTTCGAATCTCAAGGATTTGCGGGCTTCGGTCAATTCGGCCTCGGCCTCCCGGCCCTTCGGGAACAGTCCCACGGTTCCGGTTTTCAACAGCCGTTCGTTCCAGGCGAGGAGCTTCGGCAGCGGCGCGAGCGCCCGGGCGGTGACCACCTCCACCCCGGCGAAGCGGGACACGAGCGCCTCGATGCGGCCCTCGTGCACCCGGGCCGCGGCCCCGGTGACCCGGGCGGCGTGGCGCAGGAAAGCGCATTTGCGGCCGTTGCTCTCGACGAGGTCGATGCGCCCGCCCCGTTCGGCGAGCACGACCCCGAGGACGAGGCCGGGGAGACCGGCGCCCGAGCCGAGGTCGAGCCAGGTCCGGGCGGAGGGGGCGAGGTCGAGGAGCTGGAGGGAATCGGCGAAATGGCGGGTCCAGATCCGGTCGAGGGTGCCCGGCCCGACGAGGTTCTTGAC
>DATLFZ010000337.1:0-4908 GCA_035540795.1 Beijerinckiaceae bacterium
GCTCGCGACGAAGGCGATCTCCGGCCGGTGCGCGGCGGCCCAGTCGAGCGCCGCCAGGATGCCGGCCAGGGGCCCGGCGAAGCCCGGCACGTCGTCGGCGACGACGGCAAGACCGGTCCCCGCGAAGCGGGCCGGATCGCCGTTGGCGTTGAGGATCAGCTCCACGCATTGCGGCGAGAGCCGCTCGATCGCCCGCTCCAGGATGGTGCGGCCGGCGAGGGCCTTGAGCGGCTTGTCGCCGCCGCCCATGCGCCGGGCGAGCCCCCCGGCGAGGAGCACCCCGAGGGTCGGCGGCGCCTCAATCATCGCCCGCGCCCTTGCGCCGGTGCCTCGCGCTCTCCTCCTCCACGTAGGCGAGGTCCTGGTCGAACACGATGCGGTCCTCGCCCGACAGCGCGACGAAGCGTTTTCCGCGCGCCCGCCCGATCAGGGTGAGTCCGGTCTTGCGGGCGAGCTCGACCCCCCAGGCGGTGAAGCCCGAGCGCGAGACGAGGATCGGGATGCCCATCCGCACGGTCTTGATCACCATCTCGGAGGTCAGCCGCCCGGTCGTGTAGAAGATCTTGTCGCCGCCGCCCTCGCCGTGGCGGAACATCCAGCCGGCGATCTTGTCGACCGCGTTGTGGCGGCCGACGTCCTCCATGTAGACGAGCGGCCGGTCCTCCCGGCACAGGACGCAGCCGTGGATCGCCCCCGCCTCGAGGTAGAGGGAGGGCGTGGTGTTGACCGCGTGGGTGAGCCGGTAGAGCCACGAGGTCTTGAGCGGCGCATGCGGCAGGACGATCTCGTCGAGGGCCTCCATCAGGTCGCCGAAGGCGGTTCCCTGCGCGCAGCCGCTGGTTTGGGTGCGTTTCTTCAGCTTCTGCTCGAAGTCTGTGCGGCTGTCGGTGCGCACCACCACGACCTGCAGGTCCTCGTCGTATTCGACCTCGGTCACCCGGTCGCCGGCTTTCAGCATGTTCTGGTTCAGGAGGTACCCGACCGCCAGGTCTTCCGGGTGGTCGCCGATCGTCATCATGGTGACGATCTCCTGGGCGTTGAGGTAGAGCGTCAGCGCCCGCTCGACGACGACCCGGGTGCCGACCCGCTCGCCGCGCTCGTTCACCCCCTCGACCGCCTGGGTCAGGCGCGGATCGTCCGGATCCGGGGCGACGAGGAGGTCAGGCATCGGCCGGGGCGAGCCGGTGCAGCAGGGCTTGCGCCTCGGCGGCGAGGGTGCGGGTGAGGTCGCCCGCCGGCATGGCGCGCCCGAGCCGCGCCGCCTGGCCCGACCAGAGCGGCCCGAAATCGCCCGACCCCGCCGCCTCCGCCTTGGCTCGCAGGGGGGCCATGGCGTTCGCGGCGAGGGGGAACTCGGGCGCCGCGTCGGATAAGGGCCCGATCTCGCGCATGGCCCGGTTGAGGAAGCCCCGGGCCGGCCGGCCGGTGAAGACGTTCGTCAGCGCGGTCGCGTCCTCCCGCCCCTGCGCCAGCACCGCCTTGTGCGGGGCCGAGATCGTCGCCTCCGGGCAGTGGAGATAGGCGGTGCCGATCTGCACCCCTGCCGCGCCGAGGACCATCGCCGCGACGATGCCGCGGGCGTCGGCGACGGCGCCCGCCGCGATCACCGGCACCCGCACCGCGTCGACCACCTGCGGCACGAGGGCGAAGGTCCCGACCTGGGCGGCGACGTCCTGCGTCAGGAACATGCCCCGGTGGCCGCCGGCCTCGACCCCTTGCGCGATGATGGCGTCGCAGCCCTCGTCCTCGAGCCGGCGCGCCTCCTCGACGGTGGTGGCGGAGGAGAGGATGCGGGCGCCCGTCGCCCGGACCCGGTCGAGCAGGCGCCGCTCGGGCAGGCCGAAATGGAAGCTCACCACCGCGGGTGAAAATTCCTCCACCAGCGCGCAGGATTCTTCATCGAACGGGCGTCGGGCGGGGCCCGCCGGCACCGCCGCGGGGTCGAGGCCGAACTCGCGGTAATAGGGCGCGAGGCGCTCGCGCCAGACGCCCTCGCGGGCGGCGTCGCTGCGCGGCGGCCGGTGGCAGAAGAAGTTGACGTTGAACGGCCGGGCGGTCCGCTGGCGGATGACGCCGAGCGCGGTGCGGGCCTGTTCGGGGCTCAGCATGGCGCAGGGGAGCGAGCCGAGCCCGCCCGCCTCCGACACCGCGATCGCCATCTCGGCCCCGTTCGCCCCCGCCATCGGCGCCTGCACGATCGGGATCTCGATCCCGAGAAGGTCGACGAGCCTGCGATCGGGCCACATGGCGGACTCCCTTGCCCCCGGAAACGTAGTGCGCAAGGGGGCGAAGCCCAAGGTATACGTCGATTCTCCCGGTCCCGACCCCGGGGCCGCGTCCCTATCCGGGCGGGGGCAGGAACCGGGTCGCCAGGGCGAAGTAGATCAGGACCCCGGTGGCGTCGGCGATCGACGTGACGAGGGGCGCGCTCGCCGTCGCCGGGTCGAGGTTGAAACGGCTCAGGATGAACGGCAGCGACATGCCGATCACGCTGCCGACGACGACGATCAGCACCATCGAGGCGGCCACGACCAGGGCGATCTCCGGCCCCGCCCGGACGACGCCGATGAGCGAGACCGCGAGCGCCATGCTGAGCCCGAGCAGGCCCGCCACCAGCACCTCGCGTCCGAGCATCGAGGTCCAGTCGCCGGCGCGCACGTCGCCCGTGGCGAGGGCCCGCACCATCAGGGTCGCCGATTGCGAGCCGGCGTTGCCGCCCGAATCGATCAGGAGCGGCAGGAAGAACACGAGCGCCACATAGGCCTGGATCGTATCCTCGAAGGCGGCGATGCCGGCCCCCGAGAAGATGTTGCCGAAGACGAGCAGGACCAGCCAGACGATGCGGGCCCGGTAGAGGACGAAGATGCCCGCGTCCCGCACCCCCGCGGTGAGTTTTTGGACCGTGCCGACCTTGTGGAAGTCGCTCGTCGCCTCCTCGCGCTCGACGTCCATGGCGTCGTCCTGGGTGACGATGCCGACGAGCTTGTCGCCCCCGTCGATCACCGGCAGGGCCAGGAGGTCGTAGCGGGCGATCAGGTTCGCCGCCTCCTCCCGCGGCGCGTCCGCCCGGACATGGACCGGCTCGGGGTCCATCATGTCGGCGACCCGCTGGTCCGGCCGGGCGAGCAGCAGTTCGCGCAGGCTGATCGAGCCGACGAGGCGCCGCTCGGGATCGACGATGTAGGCCTGGTAGATCGTCTCGCTGTTCGGGGCCTGGACCCGCAGGGCGGCGATCGCCTCGTCCGCCGTCGCCGTGGACAGGACGGTGGCGTAGTCCGAGGTCATCACCGAGCCGACGGTGCCCTCCGGGTAGGCGGCGAGCTTGCGCAGGTCCTCCCGCTCGGCGTGGGCGAGGCCCGGCAGGAGCGCCTCCTGCGCCTCCGGGTCGAGCCGTTTGAACAGGTCGGCGCGCTCGTCGTGCGACATCGCCGACATGAGGGCGGCGAGGTCGCGGCGGCTCATCAGCCGCGCCACCGCGGTCTGACACGGCGCGTCGAGGTAGCCGAAGATCAGCGCCTGGTCGCGGATCTCCACGTGCCGCATGGCGGCGAGCGCCTCGGCGGACGGGAGACGCTCCAGGAAGGCGGCGAGGTCGGCGGGCTCGTGGGCGTCGAAGAAGGCGCGCAACGTCGCCGAACCGCCTTCGCGAAGGCACGTCCGGATCGCCTCGACCACGGTGTCGAGGGAGTCGCGATCCGCGAGGGCCGCCTGGCCGATCTTGAGGTCGCAGAGGAGGGTTTTGGTCTCGGTCATGGTCCACCTCCTGCGGCGCGGCGCGCGCCGACCGGAGGCGGACGGGGCGCTCAGCCGCGCGTCGGCCTGCGATCCGCGCGGGCCGACCGGGGCACGCGAATGTCGGTCGCGGCGCTTCCGGGGAAGCGCCGACGAGGGCTCATCGTTCTCTCGTGGATCGCCCGCGCCTCGGACGCCGGCCGACCCCTCCCGCACCGAAACCAGGGTTCATGTCAAGGCGCGGTCGAGCCGTCACGGAGCGTCAGAAGCTCATGGAGAACTTCCCCCGCACCTGATGGCGCTCGAAGCTGCCACAGCGGTGCACCCGGCCGCCTCCCCCTACTCGATGACGATGCGCGGCGCCGCCCGCGCGCCTCGGCCGCCGGCGAGGCCGTCCCACACGGCGCGGGCGATGCTCCGGTAGGCCTGCGCCTGGGGGCCGTCGGGGTCGATGGCGACGACGGGGCGGCCGGCGTCCGAGGTCTCGCGGATGGTCATGGCGAGCGGCACCTCGCCCAGGAAGGGCACGCCGAGCTTGTCGGCCTCGGCCCGGGCGCCGCCGTGGCCGAAGATGTGGGAGGCCTGCCCGCAATGGGGGCAGACGAAGGTCGCCATGTTCTCGACGATGCCGAGGATCGGCACCTCGACCCGCTTGAACATGGCGACGCCCCGGCGGGCGTCGATGAGGGCGAGGTCCTGCGGCGTCGAGACGATGACGGCGCCGGCGAGCGGCGTCGCCTGGGCCATGGTGAGCTGCGCGTCGCCCGTGCCGGGGGGCATGTCGACCACGAGCACGTCGAGCTCGCCCCAGGCCACCTCGCGCAGCATCTGCGTGATCGCCGACATCACCATCGGCCCGCGCCAGATCATCGGCGTGTCCTCCTCGACGAGGAAGCCGATCGACATGACCCGGATGCCGTAGCCGTCGAGGGGCTCGAGGATGCGCCCCGAGATCACGCGGGGCTTGCCGTGCAGCCCGAAGAGCTTCGGCATCGAGGGGCCGTAGATGTCGGCGTCGAGGACGCCGACCTTCAGGCCAAGGGCCTGCAGGCCGAGGGCCAGGTTGCAGGCGGTGGTCGACTTGCCGACGCCGCCCTTGCCGGAGGCGACGGCGATCGTGTTCTTGACGCCCTTGATCGGCTCGGCGTCGCTGCGGCCCTGGCCGTTCGCCCGGAC
>DATLFZ010000338.1:0-5360 GCA_035540795.1 Beijerinckiaceae bacterium
ACGGAGGCCTCATGTCCGCCAAGCCGGCCGCGCCGGACACGGGCGCCGCGCCGAAGCCCGCGGCGGCGCCGACGCCGGCGGCCCTCGCGGCCTCCCTCCCCCGCCACGCGCGCCTCATGGGCGCCGACCTCGGCACGAAGACGATCGGTCTCGCCCTCTCCGACGTGGAACGCCGGATCGCTTCGCCGCTCGAGACCGTCAAGCGGGTCAAGTTCACCCCGGACGCCCAGCGGATCCGGGTGCTCGCGGACAAGTTCGCGGCGGCGGCGCTGGTGATCGGGCTGCCGCTCAACATGGACGGCAGCGAAGGCCCCCGCGCCCAGGCGACCCGGGCCTTCGCGCGCAACCTCGCCCCGATCCTGGAGCGGCCGATCCTTCTGTGGGACGAGCGCCTGTCGACGCTCGCCGTCGAGCGGACGCTGCTCGCGGCGGACGCGTCCCGCGCCCGCCGCAAGGAACTCGTCGACAAGCTCGCGGCGGCCTACATCCTGCAGGGCTTCCTCGACCACCTCGCGGGGCTCGAGGCGGGGCCCGCCCCCGAGCCCCGATGAGCGCGGGCGCCGGAGCGCGCGCCGTTCTCAGCGCATGTTGTAGAGGGCGTGGTTGCGGTCCTCGTTGAGGCGCTGCTCCCACTGCTGCCGGGCGTAGCCGCCGTGGTAGGGCCCGACCGGACCGCCCCAGGAATAGCCGCGCGCCGCCTGGTACTGCTGGCGCCGGACCGCCTCCCGGTACGCCCGCTGCTGCTGGCGCGCCGCCTGCCGCTGGGCGGCGTAGGGGTCGTAGTAGGGCTCGGAATAGCCGTGGCCGTAGCCGTAGACCGAGCCCGTGGCGTAGCCGTAATCCGGGCCGTAATAGTAGGTGGTCGCGGGGTCGTAGCCGTAGGCGTAGGCGCCGGGGGCGTAGGCGCCGGGGGCGTAGGCGTAGCCCGGGTCGTAGCCGTAGGCGGGCGCGTAGCCGTAGGTGGCCGGGGGATAGGCGTAGGGCTGCGCGTAGGCGGGCTGCCGGCTGGCGGCGATCGCGGCGGCGCCGATCGCGCCGAGGGCGATCCCGGCCGCCACGGCGGCGCCCCGGTTGCCCGAGCGCCGGACGACGCGCCGGTGCTGGAGATACTCGACTTTGACGTCGGGGCTCTTCGCCTTGGCGCCTCGCGGGGCGGCGACGCCCTCGCCGGCGGACCCGCCGAAGACGAGAGCGACCGCGGCCGCCCCGCCGAGCGCGCGCAGCAGGACACGGTACTTCATGATGGACTCCTTGGATCGGCGCCCGGAGTCGGGGCGGAATGCCGCGGCTCGAGCCCTCTGCCGGTTACAACGCGTGTAACGGCTTCGGGTTGAACCGCGGCTGAACCGGGAGGCTCACCGAACCACGCGGCGATAGTACTGCCGCGCCGCCGGCCCGTAGGCCCCGCGCACGCGGTAGGTTCTCGGATAATAGGCCCGCCGCGGCGCATAGACCCGCGGGGCGTAATAGGCCCGCCGGGGCGCATAGACCCGCGGCGCGTAGTAGACCCGCCGGGGCCGGTAGACCCGGCGCGGGGCGTAGTAGGCCGGCGCGTAGGTGGTGCCGTAGTACACCGTCTGGGCCGGATAGTACCCGTAGGCCGGGTAGTAGGCGGGGGCGGCGTAGACGGGCGCGTAGCCGTAGGCCGGGTAGTAGTAGGGCGAGCCCCAGTAGGCCGGCGCGGCCGAGGCCGCGGCGGCGAGGCCGAGAAGGCCGATGGCGGCGCCCGCGGCGACCGCCGGGCCCGCCCGGTAGCGCGGATAGTAGCCGTGGCGGTAGCCCCGGTAGCGGCGCCATTGCACCGTCGCGACGGGCGCCTCGCCGGCGATGGCCGCCGCGGTGGCGACGGGAAGCGTGCGGGCCTCGCCGGGGGCCGGGATCGCCCAGACCAGGGCGAGCGTGGCTCCCGCGAGCAGAGCCTTGCTGATCGTCATCATGGAGAACCTCCTGACTCGGCCCGATCGCCGCCGCCCGACGGGTTCCTCGCCTCCTCGAGGCCCCATTGAAGCGAGTGGGACCCGCAAGATCAACGGCCAAGTTCGTGGAGAACCCGCCGTCGCGGGAACGGTTCCACGTCGGCGCGCCGCGGCCACAATCATCGGTTAAGGTCCTTGCAGCTTGATAGACCGCGAGTTGCAGCGATATGATCGCGGCGTCACCCCGAGTGTGCCCATGACCTCCCCACCCGACGCGCGCGCTTCCGCGCCGGACGAACAGGCGACGAACGGTGCCGGACCGGCCTTCCCCCCGGGCGACGCCGCCGAGTACATCGCGCAGATGAGCGGCGAGCTCGCGGCGCTGGCGCGCTCCGCCAACCTCGAACTCGTGGCCTATCTCCTGGCCATGGCGCGGACGGAGGCCGCCGCGGAAGCGAAGCGGAACCGGCGGCCGCGCTGAAATCAGCGGGATTCGAGCAGCGACACGCCCCGGCCGCCGTGGCGCGCGAGGCGTCCGGCGAGTTCGAGTTCGAGCAGGATCGACTGCACGGTGCCGATCGCGAGGCCGGACTGGCGGGCGAGGTCGTCGGTCGAGACCGGCGCCGGGCCCAGGAGCGCCACCACGATCGCCGTCTCGTCCGCGGGCGCGGCGGACGGCGCGTCCTCCCAGCCGCGCCGCACGGGCGCCTCCTCCCCGGGCAGGTCGAACTCGTCCCAGAAATCGCCGAGGTCGTCGGAGGGGGCGGGCTCGCGGACGGTCCGGTCCGGGAAGTCGGGGGCGCCGACGAGGGGATCGAGCACCGCGATGACGTGCTCGACGGCGCCGCACAGGGTCGCGCCCTGGCGGATGAGGTCGTTGGTGCCCTCCGCCCGCGGGTCCATGGGCGAGCCCGGGACGGCGAAGACCTCGCGGCCCTGTTCGAGGGCGAAGCGGGCGGTGATGAGCGAGCCGGATTTCCGCGCCGCCTCGACGACCACGACCCCGTAGGACAGGCCCGAGACGATGCGGTTGCGGCGGGGGAAGTCGCGCCCGCGCGGCTCCCAGGCGATCGGCATCTCGGAAACGGCGGCGCCGCCCTCGGCGAGGATGCGTTCGAGCAGAGGCTCGTTCTCGGTCGGATAGACCCGCTCGTGTCCGCCGGCCAGCACCGCGACCGTCCCCGTCGCGAGGGAGCCCCGATGGGCGCGGGTGTCGATGCCGCGGGCGAGCCCCGACACCACCGTGTAGCCAGCCTCGCCGAGGCCGCGGGCGAGGCGCTCGGTGAAGGTCAGGCCGGCAGCCGAGGCGTTGCGCGAGCCGACGATGGCGACGGTCGGCTTGGCCAGCGCCTCGGCGCTGCCGCGCAGGCCGATGAGCGGCGGGGCCGTGTCGATCGCCTGGAGCGGCTTCGGATAATCCGGCTCGCCGGTGGCGACGAAGCGGGCGCCGATCCGGGCGGCGGCATCGATCTCGCGCTCGGCCTCCTCCCTGGTCGCGATCTTGATCCGCCGGCCGGCCGCCCGGGCGACCTCGGGCAGGGCGGCGAGCGCCGCCGCCGCCCCGCCGAAGCGATTGACGAGCGTGCGGAAGGTGCGCGGACCCACGTTCTCGGACCGGATGAGGCGCAGCCAGGCGAGGCGCTGCTCGTCGTCGAGGATCATGCCTTGCGCCCGATCCGGCCCTCGGTCCCGGCCGCGAGCCGCTTGATGTTGTCGAGGTGCTTCCACCACAGGAGCACGACCAAGATCGCGACCAGCTCCGCCATCTGCCGCTCGCCGAGGAACCACAGCACGAACGGGCTCGCCGCGCTGGCGACGAGCGCAGAGAGCGACGAGTAGCGGCTGGCGAAGGCCACCGCGAGCCAGATCGCCGCGAAGGCGAGGGCGGCCGTCGGCTTCAGGCCGAGGAGACAGCCGAGGAAGGTCGCGACGCCCTTGCCGCCCTTGAAGCCGAGCCAAGCCGGGAAGAGGTGGCCGAGGAAGGCGCCGAGCGCCGCCAGCAGCGCCGCGTTCGGCCCCCACAGCCAGCCCATCAGGACCACCGCCGCGGTCCCCTTGAGCGCGTCGCCGAGAAGCGTCGCGGCCGCGAGGCCCTTGCGGCCCGTGCGCAGGACGTTGGTCGCGCCGATGTTGCCGGAGCCGATCGCGCGCACGTCGCCGAGGCCGGCGAGGCGCGTCAGGACGACCCCGAACGGGATCGACCCGAACAGGTAGCCGACCGCGAAGGCGGCGAGGAAAAAGGGCCAGGCGAGGCCCCAGTTCATGGCTTCGGGCATGGGTCGTCAGGCGCTGCCGCGGGCATCATACACGATGCGGCCGCCGACGAGAGTGAGCAGCACCCGCCCCTCCATCCGCGCCTCGTCGAAGGGCGAATTCTTGGAGCGGGAGCGCAGGTCCTGCTTGTCGAGGACATATGGGGCCTCGGGATCGAACAGGATCAGGTCGGCGGGTGCCCCCGACGCGAGCCGGCCGCCCGGCAGGCCGAGAATCTCCGCCGGCCGCGTCGAGAGGGTCTTGAGCAGGCGTGGCAGGCCGACGCGGCCGCCGTGGACGAGGCGCAGCGCCGCGGACAGCATCGTCTCGATGCCGACCGCCCCGTTCGCCGCCTCGGCGAAGGGGAGGCGCTTCGTCTCGACGTCCTGCGGGTTGTGGTCGGACACGATCGCGTCGACGAGACCCTCGGCGAGGGCGGCGATCATGGCCTGGCGGTCGTCCTCGGCGCGAAGCGGCGGGGCGAGCTTCAGGAAGGTCCGATAGTCGCCGATGTCGTTCTCGTTGAGGGTGAGGTGGGCGATCGACACGCCCGCCGTGACCGGCAGGCCCGCCTCCTTCGCCCGGCGCAGGATCTCGACCGAGTCGGCGCAGGACACGAGCGCCGCGTGGTAGCGCCCGCCGGTGAGGCGCACCAGGCGCATGTCGCGCTCGAGCATCACCGTCTCGGCCTCCCGCGGGATGCCGAGGAGCCCGAGCCGGGCGGCGAGCTCGCCCTCGTTCATCACCCCGTCACCGACGAGGTCCGGATCGAGGGGGTGGTGCATGACGAGCGCGCCGAAATCGGCCGCGTAGGTGAGGGCGCGGCGCATCACCTGGGCATTGGTCACCGCCCGGGCGCCGTCGGTAAAGGCGACCGCCCCGGCCTCGGACAGGAGGCCGATCTCGGTCATCTCGCGGCCGGCGAGACCCTTGGTGAGCGCCGCGGCCGGGTGGATGCGCACGATCGCCGTGTCGCGGGCGCGGCGCAGGACGAAGTCGACGATGGCCGGCTCGTCGACCGCCGGATCCGTGTCCGGCATGGTCACGACCGTGGTCACGCCGCCGGCGGCCGCGGCCTCGGACAGGCTGCGAAAAGTCTCCCGGTGCTCGGCGCCGGGCTCGCCGACGAAGGCGCGCAGGTCGACGAGGCCGGGCGCCAGCACCTGTCCGCCGCAATCGAGCACCCGCGCT
>DATLFZ010000339.1:0-13054 GCA_035540795.1 Beijerinckiaceae bacterium
GGGTGGGGGGTCCGTCGGCGTAGAGCGCGGGGGCGGCCAAACAGGGCGCGCCTTCCGACGAATGCCGAGCACTGCCCCCGCGACCCCCCTCTCCATCTCTCCCCCACAAGGGGGGAGAGGGCCGGTCGGCGCATCCGGCGCGATCTGGAGCAGAGGCCGCCGCCTCTTCCGCAAACGAAAAAGGCGCCCCCTCCCCCCTTGCGGGGGAGGGCAGGGTGAGGGGTCCGCCGGCGTCGGGCTCGGAGCGGGCCGAAGTGGTCGGACCTTCCGGCGACGGCAGAGTACTGCCCCCGCGACCCCCCTCTCCATCTCTCCCCCGCAAGGGGGGAGAGGGCCGGTCGGCGGTTCCGGCGCGTCCCCGCGGGGGAGGTTCGCTCAGCGGGCGCATGCCCTGGCCCCGGGGGCGTGGGTCATTTCGAGGAGGAACTTCTGCATGTCCCAGGCGCCCGTCGGGCAGCGCTCGGCGCAGAAGCCGCAATGGAGGCAGACGTCCTCGTCCTTGACCATGACCCGGCCGGTCTTGAGGGCGTCCGAGACGTAGAGCGCCTGCGTCGGGTTGACCGCGGGCGCGGTGAGGCGGGTGCGCAGCTCCTCCTCGGGCCCGTTCACCGTGAAGGTGATGCAGTCCGTCGGGCAGATGTCGACGCAGGCGTCGCACTCGATGCACAGGTCGCGGGAAAAGACCGTCTGCACGTCGCAATTGAGGCAGCGCTGCGTCTCGGCGTAGCCGAGCTCCCGGTCGAAGCCGAGCTCGACCTCGGCCTTCACGTCCTTGAGGGCGACCGCCGGATCCCGCAGGGGCACCTTGAAGCGCCGGTCGAGGGAGATCTCGTTGTCGTAGGACCACTCGTGGATGCCCATCTTCTGGGACGACAGCGCCACCATCGGCGCCGGGCGCTCCGCCACCGGCTCGCCGCGGCAGAACCGGTCGATGGAGATCGCCGCGTCGTGGCCGTGGGCCACCGCCCAGATGATGTTCTTCGGCCCGAAGGCGGAGTCGCCGCCGAAGAACACCTGCGGGTTCGTCGACTGCAGCGTCACCGGATCGACCTTGGGCATGCCCCAGCGGTCGAACTCGATGAGGTCGCGCTCGATCCAGGGGAAGGCGTTCTCCTGGCCGATGGCGACGAGCACGTCGTCGCAGGGGACGACCTCGTCGGGCTCACCGGTCGGCAGGAGCTGCCGGCGGCCCTTGTCGTCGTACTGCGCCGCGACCTTCTCGAAGCGCACGCCGGTCAGGCGGCCGTTCTCGTGCAGCACCTCCTTGGGGACGAGGAAGTTGAGGATCGGGATGCCCTCGTGCATCGCGTCCTCCTTCTCCCAAGGGGAGGCCTTCATCTCCTCGAAGCCGGAGCGGACGATGACCTTCACGTCCTCCCCGCCGAGGCGGCGGGCCGTGCGGCAGCAATCCATCGCCGTGTTGCCGCCGCCGAGGACGATCACCCGCCGGCCGATCCGCTTGACGTGGCCGAAGGAGACGTTGGCGAGCCACTCGATCCCGATGTGGATGTTCTTGCCCGCCTCCTTGCGGCCGGGCACGTCGAGGTCGCGCCCGCGCGGCGCGCCGGTGCCGACGAAGACGGCGTCGAAGCCCTGGTCGAGCAGCCCCTTCAGGCTGTCGACCCGTTCGCCGTAGCGGGTCTCGATGTTGCCGATGCCGGTGATGTAGCCGACCTCCTCGTCGATCACCTCCTCGGGCAGGCGGAAGCGGGGGATCTGGCTGCGGATCATGCCGCCGCCCTTCTTCTCCGCGTCGTAGACGACGACCTCGTAGCCGAGCGGCGCGAGGTCGCGGGCGACGGTGAGCGAGGCGGGGCCGGCGCCGACGAGGGCGACGCGCTTGCCGTTCTTCACCGGCGGCGCCTTCGGCAAAAGGGCGCCGATCTCGTCCTTGTTGTCGGCGGCGACCCGCTTGAGGCGGCAGATGGCGACGGGCTCGGCCTCGACCCGGCCGCGCCGGCAGGCGGGCTCGCAGGGGCGGTCGCAGGTCCGCCCCAGGATCCCGGGGAAGACGTTCGAGCGCCAGTTCACCATGTAGGCGTCGGTGTAGCGCCCGGCGGCGATGAGCCGGATGTATTCGGGCACCGGCGTGTGGGCCGGGCAGGCCCACTGGCAGTCCACGACCTTGTGGAAGTAGTCGGGATCGCGGATGTCGGTCGGGGGCAGGCCGGCCTGAGGCCGCTCCGCGCGGAGCTCCGCGCGGGAACTCTCGGTCACTTGCATCGGTAAGGCGCCTCTCCGGGCGATTTCGGGCGTTTCCTCGGCCAAGATGGCCACGGTTCCATTCTGGATAAAGCCCTATTGCACAGTTCCTGACCTTTTGTGAACCGGAACTCGTGCCGCGCCCCCGGAAAAGCGAAGGGCCGCCCCGAGGGGCGGCCCCGTCCACGCCGGGCCGATGCCGGGGTCAGATGCCCCAGTACGGCGTGGCGTTGTAGTAGCGGTGGACGTGCTCCTCCCAGTCGCGGTCGAAGGAGGCGTCGCGGCCTTCCGCGTTGCGCCGGGGCGCGCCGCGCAGCTGGTCCTCGGTCAGGTTGAGCTCGTAGGCGTCGAGGGAGGTGTTGTACTTCAGCACGCTCCAGGGCAGCGTGTAGTACTCCTCGCCGAGGCCGAGGAAGCCGCCGAAGCTCATCACGGCGTAGACGACCTTGCCGGAGAGCTTGTCGATCATCACGCGCTCGATCGTGCCGATGGTCTCGCCGTTCGAGCGGCGCACGGGGGTGCCCTCGACCTTGTCGCTGGCGATGAGGTTGCGCGTCTCGCGGACGTCGCCGCTGACGGGGGCCGCCTTGGTGTCCATGACGTGTCTCCTCGGGTTTCACGGGCAACGCCCCGCTTGGGGACGGGTTCCAGCCGGAACAAGCCGGTCCGGGCTCGCGTTCAACCGGGGTTCCGCAACGGGGAGAACGACATGGCCGTCCGTCTGAAGCCGGTCGAGAACCAGGTCATCGTCATCACGGGGGCGTCGAGCGGCATCGGGCTCGCCACCGCCCGCCTCGCCGCCGAGCGGGGCGCCCGGCTCGTCCTCGTCGCCCGCAACGAGGAGGCCCTGCGCGAGATCGCCCGCGACTGCGAGCGCCGGGGCGGCCGCGCGATCCCCGTCGCCGCCGACGCCAGCAACCGCGAGGACCTCGAGCGGGTCGCCCGGGTGGCGCAGGAGACCTTCGGCGGGTTCGACAGCTGGATCAACAACGCCGCGGTCGCGATCTACGGCCGGGTCGACGAGGTCCCGATCGAAGACCAGCGCCGGCTGTTCGACGTCAACTACTGGGGCGTCGTCTATGGCTCGCTGATCGCGGCCGAGCACCTGAAACGCCGGCGCGGCGGCGCCATCATCAACACCGGAAGCGTGCTGAGCGACCGCTCGCTCATCGTGCAAGGGCCGTACTCGGCCTCGAAGCACGCGGTGAAGGCCTTCACGGACGCACTGCGCATGGAGCTCGAGGAAGAGGGGGCGCCGATCTCGGTGACGCTGATCAAGCCGAGCGCCATCGACACGCCCTACATGGAGCACGCCCGCAACTACCTGGATTCCGCCGGCAACAACAATCCGCCGCCGACCTACGACCCGCACCTCGTCGCCCGCGCCATGCTGCACGCCTGCGAGCACCCGAAGCGGGACATCGTCGTCGGGTTCGGCGGCTGGGCCATCGCGCTCTTCGGCAACCTGTTCCCCCGCCTCACCGACTTCGTCATGGAGAAGACGATGGTGCGGGCCCAGAAGTCCGACGTGCCGCCGCGGCCGGGCCGGCGCGACAACCTCTACCAGCCGCGCAGCGACGCCGACGAGCGCTCCCCCCACACGACCACGCACCGCAAGACGAGCCTGCTCCTGGAGGCCCAGCTCCATCCGGCCGCCGCCGCCTTCGTCACCCTCGCCGGCGCGGGCCTCGCCCTCGCCTACCTCTTCGGCGGCCGCGGCCGGCGCCGCTCCGAACGGCCCGACCACGCCGAACGCGGCATGCCGACGCCCTACCGGGTGCGGCCGAAGCGGGTCGGCAACGGCGAGAGCCACCGCCCGGTCGGCCCCGGGCAGTTCCCGACCGCCAAGGGTCCGGGCCACCGCTCCTCGACCCTCGCCCGCCACTGAGCGCGACCACGCTTCCCCTTCCGGCCTCCGGCCGGAAGGGCTAAGCGAGGCGCATGCGCACCCTCCCCTTCCTCGCCCTCGCCCTCGGGCTCGCCATCGCCGGACCCGCCGCCGCGCAGACCCCGGGCAGCGTCGATCCGAAGCCGCTCCCGCCCCTCGGCAAGGTCGGCCCGGCGACGCCGGCGAAGGAGCTGTTCGGGCGCAAGACCCGGCCCGCCGCCCTGCCGCCCCAGGCCATCGGCGGCTATGCCGGCGGCTGTCTCGCCGGCGGCACGGCCCTTCCCGTCGACGGCCCGGCCTGGCAGGCGATGCGCCTGTCGCGCAACCGCAACTGGGGCCACCCGGTCCTGGTGCGCTGGCTCGAGGCCTTCGCCCCCAAGGCGGCGCAGGCGAGCGGCTGGCCCGGCCTCCTCGTCGGCGACCTCGCCCAGCCCCGGGGCGGGCCGATGCTGACCGGCCACGCCTCCCACCAGATCGGCCTCGACGCCGACATCTGGCTCACCCCCATGCCGAACCGCCGCCTCAGCCGCCAGGAACGGGAGGAGATGTCGGCGGTGAACATGGTCCGGCCCGACCGGCTCGACATCGACCCGAACGTCTGGACGCCCGCCCACACGGCGGTGATCCGCGCCGCCGCCCGAGAGCCGGAGGTGGCGCGCATCTTCGTCAATGCGGCCATCAAGAAGGCCCTGTGCCGGGAGGCGGGGCGGGACCGGGCCTGGCTGTCGAAGGTGCGGCCGATGTTCGGCCACGACTTCCACTTCCACGTCCGCCTGTCCTGCCCGCCGGGCGAGGCCGCCTGCCGGGAGCAGGACCCGGTGCCGGCCGGCGACGGTTGCGGGCCGGAACTCGACGCCTGGTTCACGCAGGAGATGCGCTTCCCGAAGCCCGGCAAGCCGCGCCCGCCGCTGGTGATGGCGCAATTGCCGCCGCAATGCGCCCGGGTGCTCGCCTCGGACTGACTACTCGGCCGCGACGGCCGTCCCGACCGGGCAGGACACCCCGGTGCCGCCGAGGCCGCAATAGCCGGCCGGGTTCTTGGCCAGGTACTGCTGGTGGTAGTCCTCGGCGAAGTAGAACGGCCCGGCGTCCCGGATCTCGGTCGTGATCGGCGCAAAGCCGCGGGCGGCGAGCGCCCGCCCGTAGGCCTCCTGGGAAGCCTGCGCCGCCGCGCGCTGGCCCTCGTCGAAAACGTAGATGCCCGAGCGGTACTGCGTCCCGACGTCGTTGCCCTGGCGCATGCCCTGCGTCGGGTCGTGGCTCTCCCAAAAAGTCTTGAGGAGGCGCTCGTAGGGGACGACCGCCGGGTCGAAGACCACGAGCACGACCTCGTTGTGGCCGGTCAGGCCCGAGCAGACCTCCTCGTAGGTCGGGTTCGGCGTGTGGCCGGCGGCGTAGCCGACGGCGGTGATCCAGACGCCGTCCATCTGCCAGAACTTGCGCTCGGCGCCCCAGAAGCAGCCGAGGCCGAAAACCGCCTGCCGCAGTCCCTCAGGATAGGGCCCCTTCAGCGGACGGCCGTTGACGAAGTGCCGCTCGGCGGTGGGGATCGGATCCGGCCGGCCCGGCAGGGACTCCGACGGGGACGGCATCACGGCGCGCTTGCGGAAGGAGAACATGGGCGGGGCTCCGGTTTCCGCCCCGATGTGGGGTGCGCGCCCGCCCCGCGGGAGGGCGGTTTCGGGATCGTGAGCGCCGGAAGTGGCATCGGAACAATAGCCGCTGAGAATCCGGACCATGACGGCGGAGACGGACCTGGTCGTCCCGCCGGAGCGCGGCTTAAAGCTCCAGCCCGTGCATCCCGGGCGGAATCCTCTGCGAGGAGATCGAGGCGCGCGGGCTCACCGCCCATGCCCTGGCACTGAAGCTCCGCGTCCCGGCGAACCGGGTGGCCGAAATCGTCAAGGGCGAGCGCGGCGTCTCGGCCGAGACGGCCTTGCGGCTCGGGCGCTATTTCGGCACCGGCGCGGCGTTCCGGGTGAATCTGCAGGCCCGCCACGATCTCGCCAGCGCCGAGCGCTCGCTCGGCGCGCGCATCGCGGCCGAAGTGCAGCCGGCGGAGGAATCCTAGAGCCCGCTCCCCAGGTGCTCGGCGACGGTGAAGATGTCCTTGTCGCCGCGGCCGCACAGGTTCATCACCATGAGGTGGTCGCGGGGCTTCTTGGGCGCGAGCTCGATCACCTTGGCCAGCGCGTGCGCCGGTTCGAGGGCCGGGATGATGCCCTCGAGGCGGCAGCAGAGCTGGAACGCCGCGAGCGCCTCGTCGTCCGTGGCCGAGAGGTAGTTCACCCGCCCGACCTCGTGCAGCCAGGCGTGCTCGGGGCCGATGCCGGGATAGTCGAGCCCGGCCGAGATCGAGTGGGCGTCCTGGATCTGCCCGTCCTCGTTCATGAGGAGGTAGGTGCGGTTCCCGTGCAGCACGCCCGGCCGGCCCCCGGCGATCGAGGCGGCGTGGAGCTGCGTCAGGCCGTGGCCCGCCGCCTCGACGCCGTAGATCTCGATCTGGCGGTCGTCCAGGAAGGGATGGAACAGGCCGATGGCGTTGGAGCCGCCGCCGATCGCCGCGACGAGGGAATCCGGCAGGCGGCCTTCCGCCGCCGTCATCTGCTCCCGGGTCTCGCGGCCGATCACCGACTGGAAGTCGCGCACCATCGCCGGATAGGGGTGCGGCCCCGCCACCGTGCCGATGCAGTAGAAGGTGTCGGCGACGTTGGTGACCCAGTCGCGCAGGGCCTCGTTCATCGCGTCCTTGAGGGTCCTGGTGCCGGACTGGACCGGCACGACCTCGGCCCCCAGCATCTTCATGCGGAAGACGTTCGGCTTCTGCCGCTCCACGTCGACGGCGCCCATGTAGACGACGCATTTGAGCCCGAACCGGGCGCAGAGCGTGGCGGTCGCGACCCCGTGCTGGCCGGCGCCGGTCTCGGCGATGATCCGCTCCTTGCCCATGCGGCGGGCGAGCAGGATCTGGCCGAGCACGTTGTTCACCTTGTGCGCGCCGGTGTGGTTGAGCTCGTCGCGCTTGAAGTAGACCTTGGCCCCGCCGAGGTGCTCCGTGAGGCGCTCGGCGAAGTAGAGCGGGCTCGGCCGGCCGACATAATGGGTGAGGTATGACGCCATCTCGCCCTGGAAGACCGGGTCGTCCTTCGCCTGGGCATAGGCCTTCTCCAATTCGAGGATCAGCGGCATCAGGGTCTCGGCGACGAAGCGGCCGCCGAAGATGCCGAAATGGCCGCGCTCGTCGGGTCCCGTGCGGAAGGAATTCGGGGTCTGTAGGTTCACGGGCGGTCCTCTGCGGAACGGGCGGCCTTCACGAAGGCGGCGATCTTGTCGGGGTCCTTCTCGCCGGGCCGGCGCTCGACCCCCGAGGAGACGTCGACGGCGGGGGCGCCGGTGAGCCTCACGGCGGCGGCCACGTTGTCCGGCGTCAGCCCCCCGGAGAGCATGAACGGCTTCTGGAGGTCAAGCCCGGTCAGGAGCCGCCAGTCGAAGGCGAGGCCGTTGCCGCCGGGCAGCGCGTTCCGGTCCCGCGGCGGCTTGGCGTCGAGGAGGAGCCGGTCGGCGACGGCGGCGTAGGCCGACAGGCGCTCGAGATCGGCCGCCTCCCCGATCCCCACGGCCTTCATGACGGGGCGCCCGAACCGGCCCCGGATCGCGGCGACCCGCTCGGGCGTCTCGGCCCCGTGCAGCTGGAGGAGGTCGGGGTCGAGGGCCTCGACGACCGCTTCGAGGGCCGCGTCGTCGGGATCGACCAGCAACGCGACCCGCGCCGTCCTGCCCCGCGCGCGCTCCGAGAGGGCGCGGCCCTGTTCGAGTTCCACGTGGCGGGGACTGCGCGGATAGCGCACGAGCCCGATCCACTCGGCCCCGGCCGCGAGCGCGGCGTCGAGGGCCGGGACCGTGTTGATCCCGCAGATCTTCACGTGGGCGCTCATGGGCCGGCCCTCTAGCCCAAATCGCCCGGCGTGGCGAATTCCGCGGCGACGCAGGCGACCCTCGCCAAGCGCCGGGCGCTGCGCTAGGAGCGGCGCGGCCCCGTTCTCAGGATCGAAAAGAATGTCCGCGTCCCGACCCGTCCCCCGTCCAGGCGTCCTCGACATCGAGGCCTACGTGCCGGGCCGGAGCGGCGCGCCGGGCGCCGCCAAGGTCTTCAAGCTCTCCTCCAACGAGACGCCGCTCGGGCCCTCGCCGCAGGCGGTCGCGGCCGTGAAGGCGCTCGCGGAGCACATGGAGCTCTACCCGGACGGCGCCGCCACCCGGCTGCGCGAGGCGATCGCCGCCCGCTACGGCCTCGACCCGGCCCGTATCGTCTGCGGCTCCGGCTCGGACGAGCTCCTGTCGCTGATCACCAACGCCTTCCTGGGGCCGGGCGACGAGGGCCTGTTCACCGAACACGGTTTCCTGGTCTACCGGATCGCGATCCTCGCCGCCGGCGGCAAGCCGGTGGTCGCCCCGGAGAAGAACCACACCGCCGACGTCGACGCCCTGCTCGCGCGGGTCTCGCCCCGCACCAAGATCGTCTACCTCGCCAACCCCAACAACCCGACCGGCACCTACCTGCCGTTCGAGGAGGTGAAGCGGCTGCACGCCGGCCTGCCGCCGCACGTGCTGCTCGTGCTCGACGCCGCCTATGCGGAATACGTCCGTCGCAACGACTACGCCGCCGGGCTCGAACTCGTGGCGACGAGCGACAACGTCGTCATGACCCGCACCTTCTCCAAGATCTACGGCCTCGCCGGGTTGCGGCTCGGCTGGATGGTCGGGCCCGCCGCCGTCGTCGACGCGATCAACCGCATCCGCGGCCCCTTCAACGTCAACGCGCCCGCCATCGCGGCCGGCGTCGCGGCGATCGCCGACGAGGCGCATGTCGCCGCCGCGATCGCCCACAACGACGAATGGCTGCCCTGGCTCACCCGGGAGATCGAGGGACTGGGCCTGAAGGTCACGCCGAGCGTCGGCAACTTCCTGCTCGTCCACTTCCCGAGCGAGGCCGGCCGGTCGGCGAAGGAGGCCGACGCCTTCCTGGTGTCGCGCGGCCTCGTCCTGCGCCGGGTCGAGGCCTACGGCCTGCCGAACGCGCTGCGGCTGACCATCGGCACCGAAGAGGCGAACCGGCTCGTGGTCGCGGCGCTCGAGGACTTTCTCGGGGCGCGGCATGCCTGAGCGGCTCGGGCCGCCCCGGGCGGAGCCCCTGTTTCGGCGCGTCGCGCTGATCGGCTTCGGGCTGATCGGCTCCTCGATCGCGCGCGGGGTCCGGACGACGAACCTCGCCGAGGCGATCGTGGCGATCGACCGGGACGAGGCCGTGCTCGACCGGGTGCGCGCGCTCGGCCTCGCCGACGAGGCCACGACCGACCCCGTCGAGGGCGTCCGCGGGGCCGACCAGGTGATCCTGTGCGTTCCCGTCGGCGCCTATGCGGCGGTGACGCAGGCGATCGCGCCGGCCCTCGCGCCGGGCGCCATCGTCTCCGACGTCGGCTCGGTGAAGACCTCCGTCGTCAACCAGGTGCAGCCGCACCTGCCCGCCGGCATCCACTTCGTGCCGGCCCATCCGGTGGCGGGGACGGAGCATTCCGGCCCGGACGCCGGCTTCGCCACGCTGTTCCTCAACCGCTGGTGCATCCTCACCCCGCCTGAGGGGACCGATCCGGCGGCGGTCGAGCGGGTGCGCGCCTTCTGGGCGGGGATGGGCGCCGAGGTGGAGATCATGAACCCGCAGCACCACGACCTGGTGCTCGCGATCACGAGCCACGTGCCGCACCTCATCGCCTACAACATCGTCGGCACCGCCGCCGACCTCGAGACGGTCACGCAGTCGGAGGTGATCAAGTTCTCGGCCGGCGGCTTCCGCGACTTCACCCGCATCGCCGCCTCCGACCCGACCATGTGGCGGGACGTGTTCCTGCACAACAAGGAGGCGGTGCTGGAGATGCTCGGCCGCTTCAACGAGGACCTGTCGGCGCTCGCCCGCGCCATCCGCTGGGGGGACGGGGAGGCGCTCTACGCGCTGTTCTCCCGCACCCGGGCGATCCGGCGGGGCATCATCTCCGTCGGCCAGGAGACGCCGGAGCCGGATTTCGGCCGCCGCAAGGCCGAGCCGCTCCCGGGCGACGCGCCGCCCGGCTGACGCCCCGGCTCAGTACAGGGGCGCGAGCCGCAGCCCCGGCACCGGCAGCGGGCCGACGGCGATGCGGCCGTTCTCGATGCGCACGGGCGGGAGCCGGGCCGGACGGGCCGGCTCCGCCGGGCGCGCCTCGGCCTCCACCGGGCGGCCGGACAGGAGCGCCGCCAGCAGCCCCTCGAGGCCCGTGGCGGTGGCCTCGATCCGACCGCTCGGCCGGCGCAGCTCGTCGAGGCCGAGGGCGCCCTTGGCCTCGAGGCGGCGCGGCCCCTGGACGACGGCGAGCCGCTCGACCTCGATCCGCCCGCCGGCCCGGCGCCAGCGCTCGAGCTCCTCGATCACCGGCCGGGGCGCGGCATCGCGGGCCTGCGTGACCGTCGCCGCGAGGTCGAGATCGACGGGGGCGTCCCCGCCCAGGAGCGCCGCGAGCGCCGGGGCGGCGGCGCCTTCGGCGCGCAGCGACAGGTCGTAGGCGCCGTCCGTGCGGGCGGGGCTCGGCCGCAGATGGGCCTCGACGGCGCGGGCGCTCCCCTCGACCGGGACCGGCAGGCCGTCGACGCGCAGGCTCGGCTCTGCGGCGCGCAGCGACGCCCGCTGCAGGCCGCCGCCGCCGACCCGCAGGCTCAGGCGCAGGTCGCGCCAGCGCCCCTCCACGGTCCGCTCCCCGTCGGAGACGCGAAGGGGACCGCCGATCTCGGCGATGACGTGGCGGGGCTGGTAGACCTGCGCCACCACCTGCGAGGGCCCGAGGGAGCCCGAGAGGTCCGCGCGGGCGAGGCCGAGCTGCGGGCACGACACCTCGATGCGGAACGGGAAGCCGCCGACGCCGCGCCCGGGACAGGTCCAGCGCCGGCCGGCGGCGGCCTCCCGGGCCATCCAGCCGTCGAGGGCCTCGATGGTGCGGCCGCGGATGTAGAACCAAGCGGCGGTCCAGGCGAGGGCGAGGAGAAGGAGGAGCACGAAAGGGGCGAACAGCCAGAAGCGGCTGCCCCGTTCGGCGGGAACGGCCTCGCTCGTCATGCGCTCTCCTTGAGTCGGGTCCGCGCAGCTGGTAGCGCGCCGGCCCGGAAGGTGCACGGGCGATGGAAGCGCATTGCGACGATTTGTGGGTCTTCGGCTACGGCTCGCTGATGTGGCGGCCGGGCTTCCCGTTCGTCGAGCGCGTCCACGCCCATCTGCGCGGCTATCACCGGGCCCTGTGCGTGTTCAGCCACGTCCACCGGGGCACGCCGGAGCGGCCGGGCCTCGTCCTCGGCCTCGACCGGGGCGGGCGCTGTCACGGGGTCGCCTTCCGGGTGGCGGCCGCGGAAGCCGAGGCGACGGTCGCCTACCTGCGCAGCCGGGAGCAGGTCACCGCCGTGTACCGGGAGCGGCGCCTGCCGGTGCGCCTCGCCGACGGGCGCCCGGTCGGGGCCCTCGCCTACGTGGTCGACCGGGCCCATCCGCAATATGCGGGGCGCCTGCCGCACGAGGATCTCGTCCGCCTCGTGCGCCAGGGGGTGGGCCTGTCCGGCGCCAATCCCGACTACGTGCGCTCGACCTTCGAGCACCTGCGCGAGATGGGCGTCACGGACCCGGTCCTGGCCCGCCTCGCGGCGGAACTCGCCTGAGCTCCGAGAGGTCCTCGATCGCCGCCCGGCGCGCGGTGGCGTCCGCGGCGAGGCGGTGGACGTGGATCTCGGTCGCGCCCCGGGCGCGCATGCGGTCGACCCAGGCCTCGTCGCCGTCCGCGACCCCGAGCAGCCGCGCCTCCCCGCCCCGGTCGCGCCGCACCGCCAGCAGCACCGAACCCGTCGCGTCGGGGACGTCCTCGGCCGGATGCACGGCGACGACGTAGCGCCGCCCCGACCGGCCGCGCCAGGCGGTCAGGTCGAGCCCGCGCAGGCCCGCCGTCGCCCGCAACGGATCCTCGCGGACGTGGATGCGGAGGTCGCGACGCGGCGGAAGCATGGGCCAGGACCCGGACGGCAGGAGCATGTTCATCATTTGTTCCAAAATACGCCGGCCGGCGCGGCTGTCAAGGGCGGAAGTTCAGGCTTCTCCGGGCTGCGGGCCGTCGTAGCCCTCGACGATGGCGATGTCCAAGACGCCCTTGCCTTCCCGCAGCCGCATCGCATCCGCGTATTCGGGCGAGCGGTAGCATTCGAGCGCGGCGGAATAGGTCGGGAACGCGATCACCACGATCCGGGATCGAAGCCGCCCCTCCGCGTGCTCGACCTTGCCGCCGCGAACGAGGAAGCGCCCGCCGTACTTGCCGAACGCCTTCGCGTTGGCGGCCATGTAGGCCTTCCAACCATCCGGATCGAAAACGTCGCCGGACACGACCCAATAACCCTGCGCCATGGCCCCGCCCTCCCCGCGGCGAGCAGAGCCGATGCGGAAATGCGGCCCCAGTCAAGCGCTGAAACGGGACGCCGAGACGCGGTCCCGTCGGCCGGGCCGGCCCCTCCTCACGCCCCGCCCTCGCCGACAAGGTCGGCGAGCTTCTGGAGGAAGCACTGCAGGGCGTCGCCCGGGTCGTCGGTGTCCTCGGTCACGGCGCGGATGCCCCATTGCCCGAGCACCGCCTCCTCGACCGGGTCGGGGCGGATCATGAAGACATAGGATTGCGGGCGGTCCTTCTCGTAGCCGGATTCCCGCCAGGTCCGCCACAGCCGGTAGAGGAGGAGGCGGATGTTCAGGTCGGACAGGCTGTAGCCGACGAACAGGATCGTCTTGCCGAGCGCGTCGGCGCGGAATTTCACGTCGAGGGGGGAATCGAAGGACAGCCGGTCGAAATAGTCGGTCTCGGCGAGCACCAGGGACTGGTCGTCGTCGAAATCGCCGTGGAATTTCACGATCTG
>DATLFZ010000340.1:0-6123 GCA_035540795.1 Beijerinckiaceae bacterium
ATCGTGAACGCGACGGTCCGCGCCGTCCTCGCCGACGCCACGGCGATCGACATCGTGCGCAACCAGCGCGCCCGCCTCGTCCAGCGCATCAGCGACGAGGTCAACCGGGAGGCGAACCGGTTCGGCATCCAGGTGGTCGACGTCCGCCTGCGCCGGGTCGACCTGCCGGAGGCGAACAGCCAGGCGATCTTCCAGCGCATGCAGACCGAGCGCCAGCGCGAGGCGGCGGAGTTCCGCGCGCTCGGCGCCCAGCAGGCGCAGGAGATCCGGGCCCGGGCCGAGCGCGAATCGACCATCATCGTGGCCGAGGCGGAGCGGACCAGCCAGCAGGTCCGCGGTCAGGGCGACGCCGAGCGCAACCGCGTGTTCGCCGAGGTGTTCAACCGCGATCCGGACTTCTTCTCGTTCTACCGCTCGATGCAGGCCTACGAGGCCGGTCTGCGGCCCGGCGAGACCCGGCTCGTGCTGAGCCCGACGACCGACTTCTTCCGCTACTTCGCGGACCTGAACGGCCGGCGCAACGGCCAGGGCGGCGCGACGCAGCCCGGCCAGCAGGCGCCCGTCGCACCGGCCGCACCCGGCGGTCCGGCGGCCCCCGGCACGGCGCCCCAGGCGCCGGGC
The DNA here is from genome assembly GCA_035540795.1 of Beijerinckiaceae bacterium. Taxonomy (GTDB): domain Bacteria; phylum Pseudomonadota; class Alphaproteobacteria; order Rhizobiales; family Beijerinckiaceae; genus JAJKJG01. Next base: position 622 of record DATLFZ010000340.1, read on the forward strand.
GGGCAGACCCTCGGGGCGGCACCGCCCCCGGCCGCTCCGGCGGCCCTGCGCGCCCCGGAACCGACGGGCAGCATCGCGCCCGCGGCTCCGGCACCGGCGCCCGCCCTGCAGCCCGCGGCCGCTCCGGCTCCGCGGGCCCAGGCGCCGGCCCAGCCGGGCCCCACCACCCTCGCCGGCGACCCGCCGGCGAGCGCCCCGGCGCCCGCCCCCGCGGCGCCGCTTCCGGCGGCGCCCGCCCCGATCCAGTGACGGTCCGGGCGGCCCCGTCGCCTCATGACCGACCTTCTGGCGGCCCTCGGCCTCGCACTCGCGGTCGAGGGCCTCCTTTTTGCGGCCTTCCCCGAGGCGGTGAAGCGGGCGATGCTCGAGGCCGCCCACAGCCCGAGCGAGCGCATGCGCCTCGCCGGCCTCGTCTCCGCGGGGGTGGGCGTTGCGGTCGTGTGGCTCGCGCGCACGGCCTTTTGACGGAACGGTCGTGCTTCAGCCGCATTCCCATCTTGAACGTAGGGCCGGACGGGTGATCTACTCCGCCGCCATCGAAGAAGAGGCTCCCATGGTTGCTGTCGTGAACGCTCCCGCGCGGGTCGCGCGCCGAGGCCGGGGGGTCGCGCTGGCCGCCGCCCTCGCGCTGGCCGCCCTGTCGTGGCCCTTCGGCGCGAGCGCCCGTCCCGCGCCCGATTCGTTCGCGGACCTCGTCGAGCGGGTCATGCCGGCGGTGGTGAACATCTCCGCCTCGACGACGGTCGAGACCGCGAGCCGCGCCCTGCCGCAACTGCCTCCCGGCACCCCCTTCGAGGACCTGTTCGAGGACTTCTTCAAGCGCCGCGGGCCCGGCGGCGGCGGCGGCGACAACTCGCCCATGCGGCCGCGCCGGTCGAACTCGCAGGGCTCCGGCTTCGTGGTCGACCCGGCCGGGATCGTCGTCACGAACGCGCACGTCATCGGCGACGCCAACGACATCACGGTGATCTTCCACGACGGCGCCCGGCTCAAGGCCGAGGTGATCGGCAAGGACACCAAGATCGACCTCGCCGTGCTGCGGGTGAAGAGCGACAAGCCGCTCCCCGCGGCGGCGTTCGGCGATTCGGAGAAGCTGCGCCCGGGCGACTGGGTGATGGCGATCGGCAACCCGTTCGGCCTCGGCGGTTCGGTCACCGCCGGTATCATCTCGGCCCGGGGCCGCAACATCGAGTCGGGTCCCTACGACAACTACATCCAGACCGACGCCGCCATCAACAAGGGCAACTCGGGCGGGCCCCTGTTCAACATGGACGGCGAGGTCGTGGGCATCAACACGGCGATCCTGTCGCCGACCGGCGGCTCCGTCGGCATCGGCTTCGCGGTGCCGACCTCGACCGCCGTCCCGGTGCTCCAGCAGCTGCGCGAGTTCGGCGAGACCCGCCGCGGCTGGCTCGGCGTGCGGATCCAGAGCGTCGACGAGCCGACCGCGGAAGCGCTCGGGCTCGGAACGGCGCGGGGCGCCCTCGTCGCCGGCGTCGACGACAAGGGTCCCGGCAAGCCCGCCGGCATCGAGATCGGCGACGTGATCGTCCGCTTCGACGGCCGCGAGATCAAGGATTCCCGCGACCTTCCCCGCATCGTCGCCACCACCCCCGTCGGCAAGGCGGTCGACGTGGTGATCGTACGCAAGGGCCAGGAGCAGACCCGCACCGTGACCCTCGGCCGCCTCGAGGACGGCGAGCGCCAGCAGCAGGCGGCGCTCACCCCGCCGGCCGAGGTGCCGAGCGCCGGCCGCCGCGTCCTCGGCCTCGAACTGTCCGGCATCAACGACGAGCTGCGCCGGCGCTACAACATCAAGGAAGGCGTCAAGGGCGTGGTCGTCACCCGGGTCGACCCGAACTCGACCGCCGCCGACAAGCGCATCGTCCCGGGCGAGGTGATCGTCGAGGTCGGCCAGGAGGCGGTGGCGAGCCCCGCCGACGTGACCCGCCGGGTCGAGGCGCTGAAGAAGGACGGCAAGCGCTCCGCCCTCCTCCTCGTCTCCAACACTCAGGGCGAGGTCCGCTTCGTGGCGGTCTCGATCCAGTAGGCCGCGCGCCTCCCGGGCCGCCACGCGGTCCGGGAGCGGTTTCGCGCGGGGCGCGCGCGCGCCGTCTCGCGCGGCGGCGCGGGATCGGCTAAGCGGGGCCGTCGAGCGACGGCCCATGGACCTCACCCTTCCCGCCCACCTCCTCCGCGACCGGCTGCGCCGGAAAGCGTTTTCGGCGCGCGAGCTGCTCGCCGCCACCCTCGCCCGCATCGAGGCGCTGAACTCGGGCCTGAACGCCGCCGTGGCTCTCGACCCCGAAGCCGCGCGAGCGGCGGCCGACGAATCCGACCGCCGTCTGGCGGCGGGCGAGGCCCGGCCGCTCGAGGGCCTCCCCGTCACGGTCAAGGACGCCTTCGACACCGCCGGGCTCGTCACCGCCGTCGGCCTCCCCGCCTACCGGGAGCGGGTGCCGCAGGCGGACGCCGCCGCCGTGGCCCGGCTGCGCCATGCGGGAGCGGTGATCGTCGGCAAGACCAACGTCCCGGTCTTCTGCGGCGACTTCCAGAGCTACAACCCGGTGAACGGGGTCACGAACAACCCCTGGGACCTCGCCCGGTCGCCGGGCGGCTCCTCGGGCGGCGCCGCGGTGGCGGTCGCGACCGGCATGAGCGCCTTCGAGACCGGCTCCGACCTCGGCGGCTCGATCCGCTGGCCGGCGCACGCCTGCGGCGTGTTCGGCCTCAAGACGACCTGGAACCTGGTCTCGACCTGGGGCCTGATCCCGCCGCCCCCGGAGCGGCGCAGCCCTCGCAACGTCGACCTCATGGTGGCGGGGCCGCTCGCCCGCAGCGCCGCCGATCTCGACCTCGCACTGTCGGTCCTCGCCGGCCCCCGCGATCCCGCCTTCGCCGCGACCCTGCGCCCGCCCCGCCGCACCGATCCGAAGGGGCTGCGGGTGGCGCTCTGGCTCGACGAGCCCTTCGCCCCGGTCCAGGCCGACGTCGCCGCCGCCGTGCGCCGGGCGGCCTTCCTGCTGGCCGAGGCCGGCGCGACCGTCGACGAGACGGCCCGGCCCGGCTTCCGCTTCGAGGAGGCCTTCGAGGTCTTCTCCCTCCTCAACCACTTCCTGGTCGCGCACGGGCTGCCGCCCAAGGTGCGCCTGCGCCTGCAGAAGGGGGCGGCGAGCGCGTCGCCGCACGACCTGTCGCACCGGGCCCTGCAGGCGCGGGGCGCTCGCATGACCCCCGGCCTCTACCAGCAGACGAGCCTGCGCAAGCAGCGCCTGAAGAAGCTGTGGGCCCGCTTCTTCGAAGCCTGCGACGTGATCCTGTGCCCGCCGGCCCCGGTCGTCGCCATCCCGCACGACCACAATCCCGATGTCCACGCCCGCACCCTCGACGTGGACGGCGTGCCGCGGCCCTATCTCGACTTCCTGGTCTGGGGCGCGCTCGCGAGCGGCGGCGACCTCCCCGCCGCCGTCGCGCCGGTCATGCGCACCGAAGCGGGCCTGCCCGCCGGCGTGCAGATCATCGCCGCCGAGGGCGAGGACCGCACCGCCATCGCCGTCGCGGCCATGCTGGAGGAGGCGGGCTGCCGCTACGTCGCGCCGGCAGTGTGACTAAGTAGCGAAGAACCTCGTTCGATCGGGTGCGTGTAATCACTGGATCGGCACGCAGCGCCTCTGACGAGGCGTTCCGCCGACGACTTCTTTGACTTGCCCTCGCGGACAAGTGCCATCGCTTACAAGCACCGTCTGACCTCGCGCGAGCTGTCCCGGCCCTGGCTCACGCGGAAGCGTCTCTCGCCGCACCGAGGTTCTCTTGAGAGCGTCGAGATCGACCACCGCATGCCTGCCCTGAGCTCTACATGCAGCTTCGGACGAGGCGGAAAACCGTCGACCGCATGGAACGGTTCGTTCCTGCGACCAAGGCCGCGTCTGGAACGTGGCCTGCTGGAACCGCATGCAGTCGCACCAATTGGTGGGGCTCTGCGCTAGGGCGCCTGAGCTGAGGAGGGTCGAGACAACGGCGAAAAGCAGGGCTCGGGTGCTTGGCATGGCTAATTCCACGTAGCCATCCGCCATGGTGCCACTTGCGATCTACTTCGTCCAGTTCTTGAAGACAGGAACTTGCCCCTGGCACCCTTCCCCGTTACAAGACCCCATCACGGCGCCGCCCGCGCCCGGAGGTTCGAGCCGGATGTCCATCGGCTCCCGTCGCGCCCTTTTCGCCCCGCGTTCCGCGGCGGCCGCGCGCGCGCTCCTCGGGCTCCATCTTAGCCGCCCCTGAGGGCCGGCCGGGCCGCGCGCCTGGGCTCTCAGGGGTCCGCCGCCGAAATTCCCGAACTTTCGCGCCCCCGGCGCAGCCCGACAGGAACAGTCCCATGACCACGCAGAGCGGATCCGACCGGGTCCTGATCTTCGACACCACCCTGCGCGACGGCGAGCAATGCCCCGGCGCCACCATGACGCTGGAGGAGAAGCTCGAAGTCGCCGACCTCCTCGACGCCATGGGCGTCGACATCATCGAGGCGGGTTTCCCGATCGCCTCGAACGGCGACTTCGAGGCGGTTCAGGAGATCGCCCGACGCATCAAGAACGCCACCGTCGCCGGCCTCGCCCGGGCCGGCGCCAAGGACATCGACCGCGCCGTCGAGGCGGTGAAGCCCGCCCGCCGCCCGCGCATCCACACCTTCATCTCCACCTCGCCGGTGCACATGAAGTTCAAGCTCCAGAAGGAGCCCGACGCGGTCCTCGCCATGGTCATCGACTCGGTGACCCGGGCCCGCAACCACGTCGAGGACGTGGAATGGTCGGCCGAGGACGGCACCCGCACCGAGCACGACTTTTTGTGCCGCTGCGTCGAGGCCGCCATCAAGGCCGGCGCCACTACGATCAACATCCCCGACACGGTCGGCTACACCACGCCGGACGAGTATTTCGACCTGTTCCGCATGGTGCGGGAGCGGGTGCCGAACGCCGACAAGGCCGTGTTCTCCGTCCATTGCCACAACGACCTCGGCATGGCGGTGGCGAACTCGCTCGCCGGCGTGCGCGCCGGGGCCCGCCAGGTCGAATGCACCATCAACGGCATCGGCGAGCGGGCCGGCAACGCGGCGCTCGAGGAGATCGTCATGGCGATCCGCACCCGCGCCGATGTGTTCCCCTACGCCACCGGCATCGACGCGACCATGCTGACCCGGGCCTCGCGGGTGGTCGCCAATGCGACCTCGTTCCCGGTCCAGTACAACAAGGCCATCGTCGGCCGGAACGCCTTCGCCCACGAGAGCGGCATCCACCAGGACGGCATGCTCAAGCACACGCAGACCTACGAGATCATGACGCCGGAATCCGTCGGGGTGTCCAAGACCTCGCTGGTGATGGGCAAGCATTCCGGCCGCAACGCCTTCCGGACCAAGCTCGAGGAGCTCGGCCACAAGCTCGCCGACAACCAGCTCGAGGACGTGTTCGCCCGGTTCAAGGACCTCGCCGACCGCAAGAAGCACGTCTACGA
>DATLFZ010000341.1:0-5140 GCA_035540795.1 Beijerinckiaceae bacterium
GCCGATCTCGATGACCCGGTCCCCGGCGGGATCGATGCCGGTGGTCTCGGTGTCGAGGACGATCTCGCGCAGCATCGCATCAGCTCCGGCCCGCCAGGACCCGTCCCGGGCGTCCGGCGAGAGCCCGCAGGATATCGCGCACCTGGCGTTCCGCCGCCTCGAATCCGCGACCCGTGTCCACAAGAAAGTGCGCCCGCCGGCGCTTCTCCCGGTCCGGCATCTGCTTGGCGAGGATGGCGGCGAGCTTCTCCGTCGTCATGCCGGGGCGGGCGAGCACCCGCTGCCGCTGGACCGCCTCGGGCGCGGTGACGACGAGGACGGCGTCGCAGTCCCGATCGCCGCCGGTCTCGAGGAGGAGGGGGATGTCGAGCACCGCCACGGCGGCGCCCGATGCCGCGGCTTCGGCCAGGAACCGGTCCCGGCGCCGGCGCACGAGCGGGTGCACGATCCCCTCGAGCCGGGCGATGCGCTCGGGATCCCCGAGCACGGCCTTCGACAAGGCCGCCCGGTCGACGACGCCCTCGACCACGGTGCCGGGGAAGGCGGCCTCGACCAGCGGCGCCGCCTCGCCCCGGTAGAGGGCGTGCACCGCCGCGTCCGCGTCGTCGACGGGCGCACCCGCCCGGCGGAACAGCGCCGCGGTCGTCGACTTGCCCATGCCGATCGACCCGGTGAGGCCGAGGACGAAGGTCACCGCCGGCCCTCGATGTCGGCGACGAGAATGTCCCGCAAGGCCGGCGTCACCTTCGGCGTCACGCCGAACCAGCGGGCGAAGCCGGGCACCGCCTGGTGCAGCAGCATGCCGAGGCCGTCGACGGCGCGCAGCCCCCGCGCCCGCGCCGCGGCGAGAAGCGGCGTCTCGAGGGGCACGTAGACGATGTCGACGACGACCGCGTGCCCGGGGAGCGGCGCGAGGTCGATCGAAAGCGGCGGCTGGCCGGCCATGCCGAGCGACGTCGTGTTGACCAGGAGGTCGGCGCCGGCGAGCCGCGCCGGGACCGCCTCCCAGCCGCAGGCCTCGACCGCGGGACCGGCAAGGTCCTGCGCCCGCGCCGGGGTCCGGTTCGCCACCACGGCGCGCCAGCCCCGCTCCACGAGCGCGCCGACGATGGCGCGGGCGGCGCCGCCGGCGCCGAGCACCAGCGCCGTTCCGGGCCGGTCCGACCAGCCCGGCGCGCCCTCGTCGAGGCTCGCAGCAAATCCGGGTCCGTCGGTGCTGTCGCCGTGGACGCGCCCGTCCTCGACCCAGAGCGTGTTGACCGAGCGCAGGGTCCGCGCCCGGTCGGTGACCCGGTCGGCGAGGCGAAACGCCGCCTCCTTGTGCGGGATGGTGACGTTGCCCCCCCGGAAATCCCGCGGAAAGCCGCGGAAGAAGGATTCGAAAGCCGCCGGCGCCACGTCGATGCGCTCGTAGGAGCCGGCGATGCCGTGTTCGGCGAGCCAGTGGCCGTGGATCAGCGGCGAGCGCGAATGGGCGATCGGGTGGCCGACGACGAAGGCCTTCATGGGATCACCTAGAGGGCGAGGAGCCGCATGGCCCGCAGGGCCGCGAGAAGCGGCAGCAGCGGCAGCCCGAGGATCGCCGAATGCTCGCCCTCGATGCGCTCGAACAGGTGGATGCCGACCCCCTCGACCTGGTAGGCGCCGACGCTGCCGGTCGCCGCCTCGCCGGCGAGGCGCAGGTAGTGGTCGATCGCCTCCGGCCCGAGCACCCGCATGGTGAGGCGCGCGCTCGCCACGTCCGCATGCACGACGGTCCCGTCCTGGACGAGGGCGAATCCCGCGTGGAGCGCGTGGGTACGCCCGGACAGCCGCGCGATCTGGGCGCGGGCGGCCTCCAGATCCGCCGGCTTGTGCAGAAGCTCGCCTTCGACTTCGAGCGTCTGGTCGGCGCCGAGGACGACCCGGCCGGGGCGGGCCCGGCTGCCGGCGAGGGCCTTCTCGCAGGCGAGCCGGCGGGCGATCTCCGCGGCGCCCGCGCCGGCCGCGGCCGCCTGCGCCTCGAGACCGCGCTCGTCGATGTCGGGCGCCACCACCTCGACGCCGATGCCGGTGCTCGCGAGCAGCTTGAACCGGGTCATGCTGCCCGAGGCGAGGACGAGGCGGTCCGGGCCGCGCCAGAGGGTGTCGGGCATGGCTACACCGCGATGAACTTGAGCCGGTGGTCGCGGTAGAGATCGAGGATCGCCGCGGCGGTCTCCTCGATCGAGCGCCGGGTGACGTCGATCACCGGCCAGCCGCGCCGGGAACAGAGGCGGCGGGAGAACGCCACCTCCTCAGCGACCCGGTCCTTGTCCGTGTAGTCCGTGTCCTCGTCGGCACGCAGGCTGAGGAGGCGGTTCTGGCGGATCTGCACGATCCGCTCGGGGGACGCGACGAGGCCGACCACGAGCGGCTTCTGCAGGGTGTCGAGCTGCGCCGGCAGGGGCAGGTTCGGCACGAGGGGGATGTTCGCCGTCTTCAGCCCCCGGTTGGCGAGGTAGATCGAGGTCGGCGTCTTCGAGGTCCGGCTGATGCCGACGAGCACCACGTCCGCATCGTCGAGGTCCTGCGGGTGCTGGCCGTCGTCGTGCAGAAGGGTGAAGTTCATCGCATCGATGCGCTTGAAGTACTCCGCGTTCAGCATGTGCTGCGCCCCCGGCCGGGCGGTCGAGTGCGCGCCGAGGTAGGATTGCAGGAGGGCGTGCACCGGCGCGAGCACCGACAGGAGCGGCGAGCCGGCCTGCCGGCAGGCCTCTTCCAGGCGGCCGGCGAGATCCGGCTCGACCAGGGTGTAGAGCACAATCCCGGGCGCGGCCTCGATCTCGCTGATCACCCGCTCGAGCTGCGCCTGCGAACGCACCAGCGGGTAGACGTGCTCGATCGCCGACACGCCTTCGTACTGCGCGACCGCGGCGCGGCCGACGGTGATCAGCGTCTCGCCGGTCGAGTCGGAGACCAGGTGGAGGTGGAAGTAGCTGCGGCCCAAGCGTGCCCCTCTGTATGGGGAGTCGACGAATGTGGATTAGTCCGCCCCGCCGGTCCCGTCCAGGACGGGGCCGCGGGACAACGGCCCCGCTTCTTCACACCGGTCCCGTCCGGGACGGGTCGCGGCGGGCCTGCGGGGGAATCGCGGATCGTCGCGGCAACCATCCGCGGGGTCGCACCCGGATCGCGGCGTTAACCGTTTGTTAACCCTTGCCGACCGGCCGCCGGCGCGATCCGTTCCGCTGCCGCCCCGATCCCGGCCGCCGTGTGGACCCGCTGTGGACGGGGTTGCGGCTCCGCGATTCAGCCCCCAAGAGAAAGAACAAAGATTCAGATTCGATCTTTTCTCTTTTCTGGGTGGTGCGGTGGCGCGGTCTGCGAAAGCTCTCCTCCGGGTCCTCGACGGGGAACCGGTCTGGCCTCCCCCGATCTGGATCATGCGCCAGGCCGGCCGCTATCTGCCCGAGTACCGGGCGACCCGGGCGCAGGCGGGCTCTTTCCTCGACCTGTGCTACGACCCGGCGCTCGCCGCCGAGGTGACGCTCCAGCCGATCCGCCGGTTCGGCTTCGATGCCGCCATCATCTTCTCCGACATCCTGGTGATCCCGCACGCCCTCGGCCAGGGACTGCGCTTCGCCGAAGGGGAAGGGCCGCGCCTCGATCCCGTGACCTCCCGGGCGGAGCTCGACCGGCTCGCGCCCGAGCTGCCGCTGGAACGGTTGGCGCCCGTGTTCGAGGCCCTCGAACGGGTCAAGGCGGCGCTTCCCGCGGAGACGGCGCTCCTCGGCTTCTGCGGGGCTCCCTGGACGGTCGCGAGCTACATGATCGCCGGCAAGGGCACGCCCGACCAGGCGCCGGCCCGCGTCCTCGCCTACCGGGACCCGGCCTTCATGGCGGCGCTGATCGACCGGCTCGTCGAGGCCTCGATCGCCTACCTGATCCGGAAGGTCGATGCCGGCGCGGACGCGGTCCAGATCTTCGAGAGCTTCGGCGCCGCCCTGCCGCCGGCCTTGTTCGGCCCGCTCTCCCTCGAGCCGATCGGCCGCATCGTGCGCGGCCTCAAGGCGGCGCGGCCGCAGGCCCGGGTCATCGTGTTCGTGCGCGGCGGCGGGGCGAACCTGTCGCGCGTCGTCGAGGCGGGCTACGCGGACGCGGTCGCCCTCGACTGGTCCCTCGACCTCGCCCGGGTCCTGCCGAGCCTTCCGGCCGGGCTCGCCAGCCAGGGCAATCTCGATCCGCTGGCGCTCGTGGCCGGCGGCGACGCGCTCGAACGCGGCATCGAGGCGGTGCTCGCGGCCGTGCGCGGCCGGCCGCACGTGTTCAATCTCGGCCACGGCATCGTCCCCGAGACGCCGATCCCGCACGTGGAGCGGCTGGTCGCGCGGGTGCGCGGCGCCTAGGCGAGCTGCACGCGCGCGCCGAGCCCCTGCGCCGCCGCCCGCAGCCACAGGGCCGGGAGCGGCAGGAGAAGGTAGCACAGGGCGCCGAGCCGCAGGGTCGTGTCGATGCCGAAGGCGATGCTGGTCAGCACCGCGACGCTCGCCGCGAGCACGCCCGCCGCTCCGTTGATGCCCCAGAACCAGGGCGTCGGGCCTTCGTCGATCGCCGCGACGAGGCGCATGCCGGTCGGGAAGGCGAAGCCCATCAGGAACCCCGCCGGGCCGAGGACGAGGACGCACAAGGCCGCCCGGACCAACAGCCCCGCGCCCTCGAGCTGGAGCAGGAGCACCGGCAGCCAGACCGGCAGCGTGATCAGGTAGGCGCCGGTCAGGAGCGCCCAGGTCACCAGCCGGCCGCCGGTGTCGAGACGCACCCGCTCGGAGACGAGGCTGCCGATGCCGGTGGCGAGGATGAGGCTGAACAGCACCACGCTGAGCGCATAGACCGGGTGTCCGAGGAACACGCTCATGCGCTGGAGGAGGGCGATCTCCGCCATCATGAAGCCGACCCCGATCAGGACGAAGAACCCGGTCCCGGCGATCGCCGGCACCCAGCCGGTGGCGCGCACCGTCGGCCCGAGCGGCACCACGATGGTGGCGACGACGAGGGCGAGCGAGATCGCCACCAGGATGCCCAGCGTCAGGGTGGCGAGGAGGTTGCCGCTGAACACCCCCGGCGCCCAGACCTGCCCGAGCGTCGCCGGGTCGAGCAGGTGCCCGAGGCGGAGCTGGTT
>DATLFZ010000342.1:0-3685 GCA_035540795.1 Beijerinckiaceae bacterium
GCGCGGTTGACCCCCCGCCGGTCCGCCCCTATGTCCGGCCCGACCCTTCGAGCGCGTAGCTCAGCCGGTAGAGCATCTGACTTTTAATCAGAGGGTCCTGGGTTCGAGTCCCAGCGCGCTCACCACCGATCCCGGCATGAACGAGCGGATCATCCCACAGACTGTCCAGGCCTGCGGGGCTTTGGCCTGAGCGTCATCGCCGCCGGCCACTGCACCGGATCCAGGCCATTATCGCGCTCGCGAATGCCTTCGGTGAGGACCGGCTGGTGCCCCTCGCGGTCGGCAATCGCTTCTCCTTCTGACGCGACCTCCTCAGGACTGTCCGATTGGTCACATCAGCGGCATTCATCGTCCGGGTTTCCCTCCGGCGCCGCGCCGCCAGCGCACAACAGATTCAGGTGCCCGTTCAACCTCTCCACGTCAACACGCGGCCTCACAATCCGAAAGCCACGCCATCCTTGCGGTGGTCGGAGGCGCCGAAGAGCACGCTGCGGGCGTAGTCGATGTAGATAGCGTTGCACGCGCCCAGCGGCTCGTCGGCGAAGGCGACCTGGTGACCGCGGTTGGCGAGGTCTTCCGCGACCGCCGCCGGTATGGTGGTCTCCAGGGAGAGTGTGCCGTCGAGGGCGAAACTGCGCGGCGCGTCGCAGGCCTGCTGGATGTCGAGCCCCCGGTCGAGGAGACCGGTGAGGATCTGGACGTGCCCGGCCGCCTGGTACTGGCCGCCCATCACGCCGAAGGGCATCACCGCGCGCCCGCCGACCTCCAGGATCGCGGGCACGATCGTGTGGAGTGGCCGCTTGCGCGGGGCGAGGACGTTGGGGTGCCCCTCGACGAGGCGGAAGCCGGCACCCCGGTTCTGCAGGAGCACGCCCGCGCGCGGGGCGTAGATGCCGCTGCCGAAGGCGAAGAACAGCGAATTGATGAAGGAGACCGCGTTGCCGTCCCGGTCGACCACGGCGACGTGAACCGTGTCGCGGTGGACCGGCAGGTCCCAGCGGGATGCGTTGAGGGCGCGCGCGAGGGTGATCGGGGCGCGGAGGGCGGCGACCATATCGTCGGATAGGAGCGTGTCCACGTCGAAGGGGGCGAAGGCCGGGTCCGCGACCAGCGCGTCGCGCCGGCGATAGGCGGCCTTGGTCGCCTCGGCGAGGAGGTGGATCCGGTCGGCCTCGGACAGGGCCGGGTCGGCGAGGTCGAACCCGTCCAGGATGCGGGCGATCAGCAGCGCCGCCACGCCCTGCCCGTTCGGCGGGCATTCCCAGAGGCGGGCGTCGCGGTAGAGCGCCGAGATCGGCGCCACGTACTCGGGCTCGGAGGCCGCGAAGTCGTCGAGCTCGATCGGCGAGCCCATCCCCTGGAGAATGGACACGATCTCCTCGGCGACCGGGCCCTCGTAGAATCCGGCGCGGCCGTCGCGGGCGATCCGGCGCAGGGTGGCGCCGAGGGCCGGGTGGACGAGCCGGTCGCCGGCCCGCGGCGGGCTCCCGCCGGGGAGGTAGACGGCGGCGCCGTGGCGGGCGATGCGGTCGCCGTAGCGCTGCCAATCGCGGGCGGCACGGGGGGTGACGAGGAAGCCCTCCTCGGCCGCCCGGATCGCCGGCGCGAACAGCTCGGCGATGCCCATGGTGCCGTGATCGGCGGCGAGCCGGCACCAGGCGTCGACGGCGCCGGGCACGGTGACCGCGTGGGCGGAATCGTCCGGGATGGCTGCGAGCCCCCGCGCCCGGAGCCGGTCGGGGTCGACCCTCGCGGGCGCGCGGCCGGAGCCGTTGAGCGCGACCGGAACGCCGCCGGAGGCGGGAGCGTAGAGGACGAAGCAGTCGCCGCCGATACCCGTCATGTGCGGGTCGACAACCCCTTGCAGGGCGACCGCGGCGATGGCGGCGTCGATGGCGTTGCCGCCGCCGCGCAGCACGTCGATTCCGGCGAGGGTCGCCGCCGGGTGCGAGGTTGCGACCATGCCGCGGTCGCCGACGGCGAGCGAGCGGCCGGGGGCCATGAAGTCGCGGGGTCCCCAATCCATCGGCGTCTCCGGTCAGCGGCCCTCGGGCGCGAGCACCCGCGCGGCGGCGCCCAGGATGCCCGCGTCCGGCCCGGTGCGCGCGAGGTCGATTCGCGTCCGGGCGAGGAGGTAGGGCCAGGTGAAGGCGGGAAGGTGGGCCTCGACCCGGGACCGAAGAGGCTCGCCCGCCGCGGCGATACCGCCGCCGATGAGGCAGGCCTGCAGGTTGACCAGGTTGATCATGGTGCCGCAGGCCTGCGCGATGCGCCGGCAGACGGCATCGAGCGCAGTGAGGGCCGCCGGCTCTCCCGCCTCCGCGCGGGCGAAGATCGCCTCGGGCGGCACCCCCGCCGACCCGCCGGCACGAGCGTAGGCCTCGGAAAAGCCCGCGGCGCAGGCGAGCGCCTCAAGCGTGCCTTTCGCCCCGGCCTCCGCGTCGAGGACCATGGCGCCGATTTCCGGCGGCTCGCCCTCGCTCCCGGTTACGACCCGGCCGTGGATCACGACGCCGCCGCCGACGCCCGTCCCGAGGGTGACGACGGCGAAGCGGTCGAGCCCGCGCCCGAGGCCCCAGCGCAGCTCGCCGAGCGCGGCGGCGGTGCCGTCGTTGACCGTGGCGGTCGGCAGGTCGAGCCGATCCCGCAGGGCGGCGGCGACGGAACGGCCGCGCAGCAGGGGCACGTTGGCGGTGCCGTCGACCATGACTCCGTCGCCGTCGCGGGCGTGCCCCGGCGCCGCGATGCCGATGCCTCGCACGGGCTGCGCCGCTTCGCGGCCGAGCACCCCGACCGCCTCCGCGAGCGCGACCGCGAGGTCATCGAAGCTGGCGAAGCCCGCATAGGGGTAGCGTCGGCGGGCCAGGATCGCTCCGGTCCCGTCGACGAGCCCGAGCTTGACGTTTGTGCCACCGATGTCGATGCCGACCGCACTCATCGGGGCGCCAGCTTGATCGCGAGGGCGCGGGACAGGGCCCCGTAGCGCATCGTCTCGGGACGCAGCCCCCGCCGCTCGGCGAGGGCGACCGCGAGCCACTGGAACGGGATCGTGAGCGCGAGCAGGTCCCAGGGGGCGGGCGGCCCTGCCGGCCCGGGCGGCCAGGCCTGGGCCGTCGCGGCGACGGGGATCACCCGGCAGCCGTGGTCGGCCATCACGGCCTGCACCCGCTGCGCCTCCGCGAGTTCCTCGGCATCCCCGCACAGCATCGTCACGAGGCTGCGCGGGGTGAGCCCGTGCAGACGGCCGTGCAGCAGTTCCTCCGTCGGGAAGGCCGCGCACGGGACGCCCGCCATCTCGGCGATCTTGAGCGAGGTCTCGAGGGCGATGCCGTGCAGCCCGCGCCTTCCGGCCACGACGAGGACGTCAATCTCGTCGAGCTCGCCCGCGAGCGCGTAGGCCGCCACCCGCGCCGGCGCGATCAGCGGGGCGAACGCGCCGGCGGCGAGCGCCGGCACGGGCGGCGCACCGAGGCGCTCGGCAAGGCCGAAAAGGGTGGCGAGGGAGCCGAGGAAACCCTTCGTCTTCGGCCCGACCGGCTCGTCGCCGACAGGCATGACGAGGATGTGCTCGGCGGCGGCCGCGAGGGGCGAAGCGGCCTCGGCGGTGATCGCGAGGGTCGGCAGCCCTGCGGCCCGCGCCTCATCGAGCGCGGCGACCGTGGTCGCGCTGGCGCCGCTCTGGGAC
>DATLFZ010000343.1:0-4625 GCA_035540795.1 Beijerinckiaceae bacterium
GTCCCAGGCCCCTCGACCTCGGCGAGGTCGGCCGCACCGCCGCGGCGCCGCCGCCGGCCGCGACGCCCCGTACCGGCCCGAGCGTCGCCGCGACCTCCACCGCCGACCCGCGCGCCGACTACGACACCGCCTACGCCTACCTCCTGCAGAAGCAGTACGAGCAGGCGGAAATGGGTTTTCGGCGTTTCCTGCAGTCCCATCCCCGCGACCGGCTCGTCCCGGACGCCACCTTCTGGCTCGGCGAGACCTATCTCCAGCGCAACCGGCCCCGCGAGGCGGCCGAGCAGTTTTTGAAGGTCTCGACCGAGCACGGCCGCTCCGCCAAGGCGCCGGACGCGATGCTGAAGCTCGGCGTCTCCCTCGCCGCCCTCGGCGCCCGCGACCAGGCCTGCGCCACCTTCGCCGAGGTCGGGCGCAAGTATCCCGAGGCGGCCGCGAGCGTGCGCCAGGGGGTCGAGCGCGAGCAGAAGCGCGCGCGCTGCGCGTGACCGCGGAGCGGAACGGGCCGCTCGCGCCGGACGAGGTCGAACCGCTCCTCGCGCCCTATGTCGGCCCGGGCAGCCCGGGCGCCGTCCTCGCCGTCTCGGGCGGGCCGGATTCCGTCGCCCTGATGCGCCTCGCCGCCCCCTTGCGCCGGGCGCCGCTCGTCGTCGCGACCGTCGACCATGGCCTGCGCCCCGAGTCCCACGCCGAGGCCGAGACCGTCGCGGGCTGGGCGGCGGCGGTCGGATTGCCGCACCGGATCCTGACGTGGGACGGCGACAAGCCTGGGTCCGGTGTGCAGGAGGCCGCCCGGGCCGCCCGCTACCGCCTCCTGACCCGCCTCGCCCGGGAGGTCGGGGCGCCCTTCGTGCTCACCGCCCACCACCGGGACGACCAGGCCGAGACGGTGCTGATGCGCCTCGCCCGCGGCTCCGGCCCCGCCGGCCTTTCCGGCATGCGCCGGGAGACCGACCGCGACGGCGCGGTCCTCGCCCGGCCCTTCCTCGACCTGGCGAAGGCGCGCCTCGTCGCCACATGCCGGGCGCACGGCTGGCCCTTCCTCGACGATCCGAGCAACGCGGACCCGCGCTTCGCCCGCACGCGGATGCGCGCGCTCCTTCCGGCCCTCGCCGCGGAGGGGCTGACGGCGGAGCGCCTGGCGATCCTCGCCGAGCGGATGCGCCGCGCCGATGCGGCGCTCGACGCGCGCGCCGCCTCCGTCCTCGCGGCCGTTGCCGCTGAGGAAGGGGGAGACCTCGTCATCGATGCAGGGGAGCTAGGGGGAGAGCCGGCCGAGATCGTGCTGCGGGTCCTCGCGGCGGCGATCTGGCGGATCGCCCCGCGGGGAGAAGCGGACCCGGTGCGGCTGGAGCGGCTCGAGGAGCTCACGAAAAGCTTCCTCGCGGCGGAGGATCGCTTCGCGGCGACGCTCGGCGGGGCCTGGCTGACCCTCGACGGATCCCGTCTCCGCATCCGCCCCGAACCGCCACGCCGCGCTTCGCGTTGACCCGGTGCGGCACGGCGTCCGGTATGGTTACCGACGCGTCGAAGCCGTGTTGATGCCGCATTCCCTTGGCAACGGGGGTGCCCAGACTTAAGTTACGGTGGACGCGGGACGCTGTCCGAACGCTCTGCGCCACCGACGCTTTTCCCAGAGGCCGACGCCCGCAGATGAACCCGAACTTCCGCAACTTCGCCCTCTGGGTCATCATCTTCCTGCTCGTCCTCGCGCTGGTGACGCTGTTCCAGAACCCGGGCCAGCGCGGCGCCGGCGGGGACATCGCCTATTCCCAGCTCCTCAACGAGGCCGAGGCCGGGCGCATCACCAGCGTCACCATCTCGGGCCAGGAGATCTCGGGCACCTTCACCGACGGGCGCAGCTTCACCACCTACGCGCCCTACGACCCGCAGCTCGTCACCCGGCTGCAGCAGAAGGGCGTGCAGATCACCGCCCGGCCGCCCTCCGACAACACCCCCTGGTTCATCGCGCTGCTCGTCAACTGGCTGCCGATCCTCGTCTTTATCGGCGCCTGGATCTTCCTGTCGCGGCAGATGCAGAGCGGCGCCGGCCGGGCCATGGGCTTCGGCAAGTCGAAGGCGAAGCTCCTCACCGAGGCGCACGGCCGCGTCACCTTCGAGGACGTGGCCGGGGTCGACGAGGCCAAGGAGGACCTGCACGAGATCGTCGAGTTCCTGCGCGACCCCCAGAAATTCCAGCGCCTCGGCGGGCGCATCCCGCGCGGCTGCCTGCTGGTCGGCCCGCCCGGCACCGGCAAGACCCTGATCGCCCGCGCGGTCGCCGGCGAGGCCAACGTTCCGTTCTTCACGATCTCGGGATCGGACTTCGTCGAGATGTTCGTCGGCGTCGGCGCGAGCCGCGTGCGCGACATGTTCGACCAGGCGAAGAAGAACGCCCCCTGCATCATCTTCATCGACGAGATCGACGCGGTCGGCCGCCACCGGGGCGCCGGCCTCGGCGGCGGCAACGACGAGCGCGAGCAGATGCTGAATCAGCTCCTCGTCGAGATGGACGGGTTCGAGGCGAACGAGGGCATCATCATCATCGCGGCGACGAACCGCCCCGACGTGCTCGACCCGGCGCTCCTGCGGCCCGGCCGCTTCGACCGCCAGATCGTGGTGCCGAACCCGGACGTGATCGGCCGCGAGCGCATCCTGCGCGTCCACGTGCGCAAGGTCCCCCTCGCCCCCGACGTGGACCTGAAGGTGATCGCCCGCGGCACGCCGGGCTTCTCCGGCGCCGACCTCATGAACCTCGTCAACGAGGCGGCGCTCCTGGCGGCGCGGCGCGGCAAGCGCATCGTCACCATGCACGAGTTCGAGGATGCCAAGGACAAGGTCATGATGGGCGCCGAGCGGCGCACGCTGGTCATGACCGACGACGAGAAGCGCCTCACCGCCTACCACGAGGCCGGCCACGCGGTGGTCGCGCTCAACGTGCCGGCGACCGACCCGGTCCACAAGGCGACCATCATCCCGCGCGGCCGCGCCCTCGGCATGGTCATGCAGCTGCCGGAGCGGGACAAGCTGTCGATGACCTACGAGCAGATGACCTCGCGCCTCGCCATCATGATGGGCGGCCGCATCGCCGAGGAGATGATCTTCGGCAAGGACAAGGTCACCTCGGGCGCCCAGTCCGACATCGAGCAGGCGACCCGCCTCGCCCGCATGATGGTGACCCGCTGGGGCTTCTCCCCCGAGCTCGGCACCGTCGCCTACGGCGAGAACCAGGACGAGGTCTTCCTCGGCATGTCGGTCGCCCGCCAGCAGAACGTGTCCGAGGCGACCGCCCAGAAGATCGACGCCGAGGTCCGCCGCCTCGTCGAGGAGGGCCTGCGCGAGGCGCAGCGCATCCTCGAGGCGAAGAAGGAGGACCTCGGGACCCTCGCCAAGGGGCTCCTGGAATACGAAACCCTGTCCGGCGACGAGATCCGCGACCTCCTGGACGGCAAGCCGCCGGTCCGCGACGCCTCCGAGCCGCCGACGCCGTCCCGGGGCTCCCCGGTCCCCAGCGCCGGCCGCAGCCGGCCGCCCGCCACCGAGGGCGGGCTGGAACCCCAGCCGCAGGCGTGAGCCGATCGAAGAAGGGCGCCTCTCGGGCGCCCTTCTTGTTTGACGGTGCGCGTGATACCAGTTTGTGGTAGCAGAGGATGAACGCCGGACACCGACGGACGCTGCGCGCGATCTTCTCGGATCCGGTCCGAGCGGACGTGCATTGGGAGGATGTCGAGGTTCTGCTTCGTGCGCTCGGGGCAAAGTTGTCGGAAGGACGGGGATCGAGGGTGCGCATCACCCTCAACGAGGTCGACGCCGTCTTCCACCGGCCGCATCCCCGACCCGCGATGGACAAGGGAGCGTTGAAGTCCCTGCGCCGCTTCCTCCGGGAGGCTGGCGTCGAAGAGCTGGACTGATCGGCGGCCCGTTCCTTGGGGGGAGCCCCGGCCGACGGAGCCAATCGGAGGAGTCGCCCCCGCGCGGGGGCGCGGCGAACATGAGCACGATGACCCTGGACGGCTACGTCGCCGTCGTCACCCTGGACGAAGACGCCGACGTCTTCCACGGCGAGGTCGTCAACACGCGCGACGTGCTGACCTTCCAGGGCCGCTCCCCGGAGGAACTCCGGCAGGCGTTCCGGGACACCCTCGACGACTACTTCGCCTGGTGCCGCGAGCGTGGAAAGACGCCCGATCGGCCCTATTCCGGGACGTTGTCGCTGCGAATCGGCCCCGAGCTTCACCGGCGGGCGGCGTTGGCTGCGGCCCGGCGGGGCCGCACGCTCAACGCCTTCATCAAGGACCAGATCGAGAAGGTCGCGGCGGAGCCCTGAGGCTCGCCCTCAATGCGAGGTCGACGGGGTCTGCGGCGCGAGGGCGCGGGCGAGCTTCAGCATCGGGCCCTCGTCCTCCGCCTCCTCGGCGACCGGCGCGCGGGCGAGCCGCTGCTGGGAGCTGCCGCGGACCTATGAGGAGCTCGTAGCCCGCCGGGAGGCCCTCGAAGCCTGGTCGGAGCTGCATTACGGCTTCCTCGGCCGCTCCCCCGACCACGTGGCCTCGTGCATCGGCGGCATGTACATGGGCCTGCCGGTGTTCGAGGCGTACGACAGGAAGCGGGCCGCGGCCCTCGCC
>DATLFZ010000344.1:0-3351 GCA_035540795.1 Beijerinckiaceae bacterium
CCCTGCCGCACGACGCCATGGCGCTGGCGCACGAGCACGGTCGCCTGCGCCGCAACTTCCAGGGCTACACGACCGACGCGGCCGACTTCCTCCTCGGCTTGGGCGCCTCCGCCATCGGGCGGCTGCCGGACGGCTACGTGCAGAACGAGGTCGTGATCGGCCGCTGGGCCGAGGCGGTGGAGGCGGGCCGCCTCCCGGTGGCGAAGGGCTACGCCCTGTCGGAGGACGACCGGCTGCGGGCCGACCTGATCGAGCGGGTCATGTGCGACTTCCGGGTCGATCTCGGCCGCGTGTTCGGCGCCCACCGCCGAGTCCCGGACCTCGCCGCGTTCCCGGGCCTCGCCCGGCTCGAGGCCGACGGGGTCATCCGGCGCGACGGCACCGCGATCGAAGTGGCCGACGACGCCCGCGACCTCGTCCGCGCCGTCGCCGCCGCCTTCGACGCCTATCTCGGCACCTCGGGCCGCAGCCACAGCCGCACGGTGTAATCGCAGGCGGCGGCCGCCCGGGTCGCCGGTTTGACCTTTCGCCGGCTTTCGCTCAAATTCTCAACAGTTTGATCCCAGGCTCTCCGGGCGGACCGGAGAGCCTTCGTCGTTTCGGTCCGCCCGGACCCCGCCATGACCGCGAACCGCTCGACCCATATCCGCCTCACCTCCCACCCGGAGCCCGGCACCTCGACCGCCCGGTTCCCGATCCGCTGGGGCGCGCCGAGCGCCAAGGCGCGGGGGCCGGTGATCGGCTCGGTGACGAACCCTGCCGACCGCAACGTCATCGGCGCCCACGGCGGCTCCTACGCCCTCTACCGGGCGCTCGCCATCTCGGCCCGCGCGCTGAATCCCCTCGCCCGGCCGGACCTGACCAACACGCACCCGACCGCCGCCATCGGCCCGCACCCGCAATGGAGCGAGCCCGACCGGATCGTCTCCCTCGACCCCTGGGGGCACCTCGTCGCCGACGCCTTCGCCGAGGAGATCGCGGGCGGCGCCGACGTGCGCCCGACCATCGCGGTGACCAAGGCGCGGCTCAACATGCCGGAGGTCTTCGCCGCCCTCGGCGCCGGCCGGCTCGCGGCGGACGGCACCGTCCTGCACGGGACCGGTGACGTGTCGGTGACCAAGATCGCCGTCGACCCGGTCTGGCATCTGCCCGGGGTGGCGCGCCGGTTCGGCGTCGCCGAGGGCGAGTTGCGCCGCACCCTGTTCGAGCAGACCGGCGGCATGTTCCCCGAGCTCGTCACCCGGCCCGACATGCACGTGTTCCTGCCGCCCATCGGCGGGCTCACCGCCTACATCGTCGGCGACGTCGCCGCCCTGTCGGACGAGCGGCGCACGCTCGCCTGTCGGGTCCACGACGAGTGCAACGGCTCGGACGTGTTCGGCTCGGACATCTGCACCTGCCGGCCCTACCTCGTGCACGGGCTCGAGGAATGCGTGCGCGAGGCACAGCGCGGCGGGGCCGGGCTCATCGTCTACAACCGAAAGGAAGGCCGGGCCCTCGGCGAGGTGACGAAGTTCCTGGTCTACAACGCCCGCAAGCGCCAGGAGGGCGGCGATTCGGCCGCGACCTATTTCGAGCGCACCGAATGCGTCGCCGGGGTCCAGGACGCGCGCTTCCAGCAGCTCATGCCCGACGTGCTGCACTGGCTCGGGATCCGGCGCATCGACCGGCTCATGTCCATGTCGAACATGAAGTACGAGGCCATCACCGGCTCCGGCATCGAGGTGATGGAGCGGGTGCCGATCCCGCCCGAGCTGGTGCCGCCGGACGCGCAGGTCGAGCTCGAGGCCAAGAAGGCGGCGGGCTACTACACGCCGGGCGCCGCTCCCGACGCCGCCGCCCTCGCCGGCGTCAAGGGCCGGGACCTCGAACGCTTCTGAGCGCTTCCGGGCACCACTCGCCATCCTGGGGCGGCGCGGGTAAGAAGCACCCGCGGGGGTCGTCATGTCGGGTTCCGAGCGGCTGAAGAAGGCGGCGCGGCAGCGCCTGATCGTCGCCGAGCTCGGGGCGAGCGCCACGGTGCGCACCTCGACCCTGGCGCAGCGCCTCGGGGTCTCGGCCGAGACGGTGCGGCGCGATATCGAGGAACTCACGAGGCAGGGGCTCGTCAGCCGCACCTACGGCGGGGCCGCCGGCCGCCATGTCGGCCTGCAGCCGATGGTCAGCGACCGCAGCACGCAGGCGATCGAGGAGCGCCGGCGCATCGCCCGGGCCGCGGCGGCCCTCGTCCAGCCCGGCGACGTGGTGATGATCGATTCGGGCTCGACCACGGCCCATCTCGCGCAAGCCCTCGCCGAGAGCGCGGAGCGCATCACCGTCATCACCAACGGCTACGGAGTGGCGAACGCCCTCGTCGACCAGCCGGCGATCCGGGTCATCCTGTGCCCGGGCGATTTTTCCGCTCGCGAGCGCGGCGTCTACGGCCCCGAGACCATCGCCTTCCTGTCCCGCTTCAACGCCGATGCCGCCTTCATCGGCGCAAGCGGGGTCACCCTCGAGGGCCCGACCGACGCGGAGACGCAGGCCTGCTGGGTCAAGCGCACCATGCTGAGCCGGACCGACCGCTGCGTGCTCCTCGCCGATTCCGGCAAGCTCGACCGACCCTATCTCGAGCTCGTCTGCGCCTGGGACGAGCTCACCGACTTCGTCACCGACCGGGAGCCGGGCCAGACCTTGCGGGAGCGGGTCGCCGGGCAGGGGGTGAGGCTGCATCTGCCGGGATGAGGGCAGGACAGTTCTGTTTGACCTCCCACATTCGGTTGAGTAGGGTCCCACAAACTCAGCCACCGGATCGCCCGATGACCGGCCCCTCCATGCAGCCGTTGTCCGAACTGCGCCCGCATGCGGCGCGGGTTTCGGTCGTGCTGGCGGACATCGACGATACGATCACGACGGACGGGCGCCTGTCCGCCGAGGCCTACGGCGCGCTCGAGCGCCTGCAGGCGGCGGGCTTTCGGGTCGCGCCGATCACGGGGCGTCCCGCCGGCTGGTGCGACATGATCGCCCGGTTCTGGCCGGTCGACGCGGTGGTCGGCGAGAACGGCGCCTTCTTCTTCCGCTACGACCACGCCGCCCGCCGGATGATCCGCCGCTTCTGGGCCAGTGACGCCGAGCGGGCGCAGGCCCGCGGCAAGCTCGACGCGCTCGCGCAAAAAATCCTTTCCGCGGTCCCCGGGGCGGCGCTCGCCGCCGACCAAGCGTATCGCGTCGCCGACCTCGCGATCGATTTCCGCGAGGACGTGGAGCCCCTGTCCGAGGCCGCGGTCGACACCATCGTGCGCGCGTTCGAGGAGGCCGGCGCGGTCGCCAAGGTCAGCTCGATCCACGTCAACGGCTGGTTCGGCGCCTACG
>DATLFZ010000345.1:0-3049 GCA_035540795.1 Beijerinckiaceae bacterium
CGGGCTCGGAAGCGCGGCCGGCTGACCCCAGCGGGCCCGATCGCGCGTTCGAACCGCGGAACGCCGGGCCGTCGGGCCGTCGGCACGAGGACAGGGCCATGGCCAAGAAGCAGACCGAGCACCCGGACTACCACTTCATCAAGGTCGTCATGACCGACGGCACCGAGTACGAGACCCGCTCGACCTGGGGCAAGGAGGGCGATGTCCTCCACCTCGACATCGATTCCAAGACCCACCCGGCCTGGACCGGCGGCAGCCAGCAGCTCCTGGACCGCGGCGGCCGCGTCTCGCGCTTCAACTCGCGCTTCGGGGGCCTGTCCTTCGGCAAGAAGTGACGCCACCGCCCTCCGCCTTCGAAACCCCGGCCCCGCGGCCGGGGTTTTCGTTTGCGCGGTGCGCGACCCGCGTCCTGAACGGCCTCAGGCCTGCCCGAACGCCGCCCGCAGCAGGTCCTGCTGGCGCGCGGCCGGGCTGTCGGCGGGGCGCACCGCGCGCTGCTCGAGGAGCGCGTCGAGGTGGCGGATGCGGGCGTGCAGGCGCAGGGACAGGCCGACGAGGTCCTGCAGGCGGTCGGGCATGAGGGCGAACAGCGCCGGCGGCGTCGTCTGCTCCTGCGGCGTCAGCCGCACCCGGCTCTTGTCGCGGCGCGCCTCGGCGGGGGTGATCTCCCCTTCGGCCAGCGCCCGCTGGACCAGGAGCCAGGACGCGATCTGCATGAGCCGGGTCGTGAGGCGCATGCTCTCGCTGGCATAGGTCAGCGCCGCCTGGCGCAGGAGCCCGCGCGACTCGTCCCGTCCCGGCCCGTCGAGATAGGCGGCGGTCTCCTCGACGAGCCCCATTCCCTCGCGGAAAAGAGCCTTGAAGGCGTCGGAGCGCACGAAGCTCTGGCCGAAATGGACCGGGTCGTGGTCGTCCCTGAACGCGATGTCGAGCTCGCCCAATGCCGGCCTCCCGGGCGCCGCCCCGTTCCGGCACGGGCGCGCGCTGTCCTCCAGCATGAGGCAAGAGCGCGGCCGGTGGGAGTCCGTCCGCGGCGGTGACGAACGGTTAAGGTTAACGGCCGGGACCGGGAAGGCCTCGCGGTGGAACGCCGCGCCAACCCCCCTTCTGTCATTCCGGGGCGCCCCGAAGGGGCGAGCCCGGAACCCATGAAAACTCCCGGCGCACGAAGAAAGGCGACGGCTCCGCGGGGTTCGACCCCGCACGTCGTGTTCATGGGTTCCGGGCTCCTCGCTGCGCTCGGCCCCGGAATGACGGCGGGAAGCCCTGCCGCGGCCAGCCGGCTCGCGCGGCGCCGTCGCCAAAAAGAAAGCCGCCCGGAGGGCGGCTCGAAAGTGGTAACAGGGAGGCGTCAAACAGAGTGACAGGAGCCACTCGACATCCAGAAGGACTGGACGAATCCGGTTATAGATTCGAAATCCTAACGCCCGGTTAAGATCGCGCCGGTCTGCGCCGAAACGGAACAGATCAGCTCTTGAAGAAGGCGCTGGCGGCGAGGCGCGAGGCCTCCTTGGCCCGGCGCGCCTCGCGCAGGCGCTCGATCTCGGCCGCGAGGAGGGCGACCCGCTCGTCGAGCTCGTCGACGGAGAGCTTGGCGAGGTCCTGCCCGATCTCGTGCGTCGGCTTCGGGCGCGGCTTCTCGTCCGCGAAGGGGTCGACCGCCATGAGGGTCCTCCGGGCCGGGCAGGATCGGTCGAGCCCGGCGCGATTGCAACCCCCGGCCGCTCTCCCTATAATCTCCCCGTTTCCCTCACATCGTGAGACGGGATGCCCCGGTTCCGCCGGGCCGGGGCGCGACAGATTTTGCGCGCGCGACGCGGCCGCGCCGAGGAGGCCCAGAAATGTCCCAGGGACCGTTGATGCCGAAGGCCACGGCCGTGTGGCTCGTCGAGAACACCTCCCTTTCGTTCGACCAGATCGCCGAGTTCTGCAAGCTCCACCCGCTCGAGGTGAAGGGCATCGCCGACGGCGAGGTGGCGGCCGGCATCAAGGGCTTCGACCCGATCACCAGCGGCCAGCTCACCCGCGAGGAGATCGAGCGGGCGGAGAAGGAGCCCAACCACCGCCTGCGCATGGCCGACCCGAAGGTGCGCCTGCCCGAGATGAAGCGGACCAAGAAGGGCCCGCGCTACACGCCGGTGTCGCGGCGGCAGGACCGGCCGAACGCCATCCTGTGGCTGTTGCGCAACCACCCGGAGCTCAAGGACGCGCAGATCATGCGCCTCGTCGGCACGACCAAGTCGACCATCCAGCAGGTCCGGGACCGCACCCACTGGAACTCGGCCACGCTGCAGCCGATGGACCCGGTGACGCTCGGCCTGTGCTCGCAGATCGACCTCGATTTCGAGGTGCAGCGGGCGGCCAAGGACCGGCCGGTCCAGCCCGCCGACAGCGGCCAGACCCTGCTGCCGGCCGAGGTGACGACCGAGCCGGAACCCGCCCGGGGGCCGTTCGCGTCCGAGCCGCCGCGTCGCCCGGCCCAGGAGGAGCGGATCGACGCGGATTCGGTCTTCGCCAAGCTCAAGCAGCTCAAGCGCCCGACCGAAGACGAGGAGTGAGTCAGCGGCGCCGGGCGCGCAGCTCGGCGATCGCGGCGATCAGGGATCGGCGCTGCGTCGCGACGAGCTGCGCCATGACTCCGGTCGCCTCCGCCCGGCCGACCGCGCGGACGAGGGCGCGCCGCAGGCGGCCCTCCTCCTCCCGGCAGCTTTGGAGGGCGCGGTCGGCGACCGCCGCCGGCGCGCGGTTGCCGGCGATCTGCGGCTGCACCGCGCGGGCGAGGCAGCGCTCCCACCGGTCCTGAACCGGCCGCAGCTTGGCGGCGACGCCCGCGAGCGCGCGCAGATCCGGCTCGTCGGCGAGGGCCGGCGGCGCGGCGAGAAGGGCGAGCGCGAAGGCGAGGCGGGCGATTCTCATCCCCACCATTCGCCCGGCCCGGCGCCTCACGGTCAAGTTCCACGGTCTGTTAACCCTAACCGGAGCGCCCCGCGGCTCGCCGGGGTGGTCGCCGCGGAGGCGCGACGCCGGCCGCGCCCCTCCCCTGCAAGGG
>DATLFZ010000346.1:0-2842 GCA_035540795.1 Beijerinckiaceae bacterium
CTCTGGCACGGCTCAGCCCCTCACCCGGTCGGCGCTGCGCGCCGACTCGACCTCTCCCCATTGGGGAGAGGGTTTTGGCGCCTCCCCCGAGAGGCCGTACGGGGGGAGCCTGCGCCTCCTGTAGCACAGGAGCGCCGCACCGACAAGCGAGAATTCCTAGGACTACTCCAAAACTCGTCAACTCCGCTTTGCGTCGCACACCCCCGGTGCTAAGGCGGCGCGATGCTGGAAGGGCTGCCGCCGCACCGTCCGACGCACGTCTTGCGCCTGTCGACGCACGAGCGGGCGGCGCGGGCCATGACCGACCTTCTGGGCGAGACCTTCGACCCGGCCGAGACCGCGGTCGCCGCCTTCGAGGCGCCGGACGGGACCTGGCGGCTCGAGGCCTATTTCGCGCACGAACCCGACGAGGCCGCGGTGCGGGAGCTGATCCGGCCGATCGTGGGCGACGAGGCGGACGCGGCCGCGTTCGAGCGGCTCGAGGCGCGGGACTGGGTCAAGAGCTCCCTCGAGGGGCTCGCGCCGGTCCGGGCGGGCCGCTTCCTTGTGCACGGGGCGCACGACCGGGACGCGGTGCGCCCGAACGACCTCGCCGTCGAGATCGAGGCGGCCCTCGCCTTCGGCACCGGCCACCACGGCACCACCCGCGGCTGCCTCCTCGCCCTCGCCGCCGAGCTCAGGCGGCGCCGGCCGCGCCGGGTCCTCGACGTCGGCACCGGCACCGGGATTTTGGCCTTCGCGGCGGCGAAGGCGCTGAAGCGCCCCGTGGTCGCCGGCGACATCGACCCGGTCGCGATCGCGGTGGCGCGGGAGAACGCCCGCCGCAACGGCGTCGCCCCCTATCTGCGCTTCTACGTCGCCCCGGGGGTGCGGGCCGCGGAGGCCGACCGCCCGGGACGCTTCGACCTCGTCTTCGCCAACATCCTCGCCCGGCCCCTGCGGGCGCTCGCGCCGTCGCTCGCCCGGGTGCTCGCGAGAAAGGGCACGCTCGTCCTGTCGGGGCTGCTCGCCGCCGACGTGCCGGGCGTGCTCTCCGCCTACCGGGCGCAGGGCCTTTTCCTGGTGCGCCGCACCGACCTCGAAGGCTGGGCGGCGCTGACGCTGCGGCGCTGATCAGGCCTTGTGGCCGGTCTCGATGTGCCGGCGCACCACCTCCGGCAGGTGGTCGGCGAGGAAGGCCGCCATCTCCTCCTCCTCCCGCAGGATCGCCTGCGCGAGTTCGACCACGGGCTGCTCGCCCGCCGCCTTCGCCATCTCGGCCAGCGCCCGATACGAGGCGATCTCAAAATGTTCGAACGCGTAGCCGGTAAAGCTGTTCTTCAGCACCTCGTCGGAGGCCAGCGAGTGGACCATCGCCTGGACCGACTCGGCGAAGCCCATGACCGCGGCCTTGGCCTGGGACGGGCTCTCGCCGTAGCGCTCGAGGGTCTCGGCGACCCGCTCCTGCTGGCGCCGGCTCTCCTGCGCGTGCGCGGCGATGCGCTCCCGCAGGGCCGGGTAGTTCTCGAGCCGCTTGGCGTTCGCCTCCAGCATGGCGATCGCCTGCTGCTCGAGGCCGTAGGCGTTCTTCAGGCCGGCGATCATCAGGTCGCGGGCGCGGCCGTCGTGCTGCATCGTTCTCCTCCTCGGTTGCGGTCGCCAACGGAGGGGAGGCGCAAGACGTTCCGCGCAACGGACCGGCGGGCGCGAGGTCCAAACGAAAACGGCGCCCCGAGAGGCGCCGTTTTCGCTGGTAGAATGATCCATGTTACTCGGCGTCGACGAAGCGATGCTTCTTCATCTGCTCGTCGCGCAGGCGCATGGCCTCGCTCCAGACCTCGTGGATGGTGCGCAGGAAGGTGAGGATGATCATCGGATTCTCCTGATCGGTCGCGTTTCGGACGATTCTTGGGGGACGGCTCAGGCGTCGTGAGCGAAGGGGAGCAGCCCGGCGCCGGAAAGCCGGACGCGCCGGACCGGGCCATGGACCGCGCGGGTGTCGCCGAGGAGCGCCTCGCGGCGGCGCGCCGCCGGGCTTCGGCGCAGGGCCTCCGCGACCGCGTCGGCGAGGCGGGCGAGGCCGATCTCGTCGGCCAGAAGGCGGGCGTTCATCGCGGATCCCTCGGAAAACCCTGTGTTCACGGGCTCTTGCTGCACCGCAATATGGCTCCGCTGCGGCGCGGGAGACAGGGCCAAGACGGCACCCCAGCCATGCACGCGGTGCATCGAACGAAGCTACGCAGCGTAAGCGCAGGCGACCGGCGCAGGTCTTCCGGCCACGGTCTCACGTGGGCATGGAAGAATATCGCCCGGGACGGACAGAGGCATCCGCGGCGACCGCGCGGCCCGGACGTCCGCCGACGCCGCCCGCCGGTGCGCGTGCAATGACTCCCGCCTTCGCGCTACACTCCGTCGGCACCTGGGCTCCCGATGGCGCGGGTGCGCGGGTCTGTCGGAACGGGCAATGGTAGAGGGACGAGAGATGAAGAACTCATCCTCGAAGCCGAGACGACGCCTCAATGCAGATTGGCACGAAGCCAATCCTATGCCGAAGCGCCCGTCGATGGATCAGCGCATCATCTGGCACCTCGCCCATTCGGAGGCTTGCGGATGCCGCGTAATGCCGGCGGGCATCGTGGCCGAGCTCATCCAGCGAGGGATCAAGCCGCCCGCCCGACATCCTCCCCGGAGATGAAGACGGCTCGTGAGTGGGGCCGCGGGAGAGGGTCATCGTCGCAATCACCGCTGGTCTTCCCGCTTGCCACACGCTCCCAAGACGTGCGCCCTACTGCTTCTTCCCGTCGGGACCGAACTGCTTCAGGTAGGCGATCAGGTCGTCGATGCGCTTGTCGTCCTTCAGGCC
>DATLFZ010000347.1:0-3773 GCA_035540795.1 Beijerinckiaceae bacterium
CCCTTGCAGGGGAGGAGCGCGACGCCTCCGCGCCCCTCCCCTGCAAGGGGAGGGGCGCGGAGGCGTCGCGCTCCTCCGGAAGGCCGCTCGCAGCGGCTCGGGGGTGTTTCACGTGAAGCACCTACTTCCCGATGCAGAAGGTCGCGAACAGGCGGTCCAGGACCTCCTCGACGTCGACCCGGCCGGTGATCTCGCCGAGCGCCCGCAGCGCCAGGCGCACGTCCTCGGCGGCGAGCTCG
The DNA here is from genome assembly GCA_035540795.1 of Beijerinckiaceae bacterium. GTDB lineage: Bacteria > Pseudomonadota > Alphaproteobacteria > Rhizobiales > Beijerinckiaceae > JAJKJG01. Next base: position 240 of record DATLFZ010000347.1, read on the forward strand.
ACTTGGGCCCCGGCGAGGGCACCCGCGGCGCGAGCGAGCGCCGCGCCGGCGCGCTCCAGGGCGGCGCGGTGGCGGGCGCGGGTGAGGACCGCGTCGCCGGCCCCGAGCGCCCGTTCGGCCTCCCCGGCGACCCGGTCGAGGAGCGCAGGCAGCCCGGCCCCGGTCTTGGCCGAGACGGCGAGGTCGACGCCGGCCGCCGGCCCGAGATCGGCCTTGGTGCCGACCCGCAGCCCCGGCCCGGGCGGCGGCCCACCGTCGGGCGGCGGCTCGCCCTCGGGCGGCACGAGCCAGAGCACCAGATCGGCGCCCTCCACATGCGCCCGGGTGCGGGCGACGCCTTCGCGTTCGACCGGGTCGGCGGTCTCGCGCAGGCCGGCGGTGTCGACGAAGGTGACCGGCAGGCCGGCGAGGTCGCAGCGCACCTCGATGGCGTCCCGCGTGGTGCCGGGGATCTCGGACACGATCGCCACGTCGCGGCGGGCGAGGGCGTTGAGCAGGGTCGACTTGCCCGCGTTCGGCGGCCCGGCGAGGACGACGACGAAGCCGTCGCGCAGGCGCTCGCCGCGATGGCCGTCGGCCAGGGCGCGGTCGAACTCGGAGCCGAGGGCGGCGATCTCGCCGGCGGCCTGCTCCTCCAGGGCGGCCGGCACGTCGCCTTCGTCCGAGAAGTCGAGCGCCGCCTCGAGCCACGCGAGGGTCCGCACGAGCCGCTCGCGCCAGGCCTCGACGAGACCGCCGAGGCGGCCCTCGAGCTGGCGCAGGGCCTGCCGGCGCTGCGCCTCCGTCTCGGCGTCGACGAGGTCGGCGAGGCCCTCGACGGCGGACAGGTCCATGCGGCCGGCGAGGAAGGCGCGGCGGGTGAACTCGCCGGGCTCCGCCGGCCGGCAGCCGGGAAAGCGCGACAGCGTCCCGAGCACCGCCGCCCGCACCGCGAGGCCGCCGTGGAGGTGGAGCTCGGCCTGGTCCTCGCCCGTAAAGCTGTGCGGACCGGGCATCCAGGCGACGAGCGCCCGGTCGAGGGGCTCGCCGTCCGGACCGACGAGGGTGCGCAGGGACAGCCGGCGCAGCGGCGGCACCCCGCCCGCCATCCGCTCGAGCACGGCCCGGCACGCGGGGCCGGACAGGCGGATCACCGCGACGGCGGCGCGGCCGTGGCCGGAGGCGGGGGCGAAGATCGTGTCCATGGACCTTTTTTCGGGGGCTCCCACTTCTGTCTCACGAACCCGCGGAGCGCGCCATGAACCGGCTCGGCCAGGCCAAGAGCCCCTACCTGCTGCAGCACGAGCACAACCCGGTCCATTGGTGGGAATGGGGCCCGGAGGCCTTTGCGGAGGCGCGCCGGACGAACCGGCCCGTCCTCCTCTCGGTCGGCTACGCCGCCTGCCACTGGTGCCACGTGATGGCGCACGAGAGCTTCGAGGATGCGGGCGTCGCCGCGGTGATGAACGAGCTCTTCGTCAACATCAAGGTCGACCGGGAGGAGCGCCCGGACGTGGACCACATCTACATGAGCGCGCTCCACCTCCTGGGCGAGCAGGGCGGCTGGCCGCTCACCATGTTCCTCTCGCCCGAGGGGGAGCCCTTCTGGGGCGGGACGTACTTTCCGAAGGAGCCGAAATTCGGCCGGCCCGGGTTCGTCCAGGTGCTGCGGGAGGTGTCGCGGGTTTTTCACGCGGAGCCCGAGCGGATCGCCCACAACCGGAAGATCCTGGTCGAGCGCCTGGCGCAGGCGGCGGAGCCCGGAGCGGCCCGGCTCGACCTCGCCTTCCTCGACCGGGTCGGCGAGAAGCTCACCGAGCTGTTCGACCCGGTGAACGGCGGCCTGCAGGGGGCGCCCAAATTCCCGAACCCGCCGATCGTCGAGTTCCTCGCCCGCCACGCCGAACGCAGCGGCAACGAGGAGGCGCGCCGGCGAGCGCACCTGGCGCTGGAGCGCATGGCGCTCGGGGGTATCCGCGACCACCTCGGCGGCGGCTTCGCCCGCTACTCCGTCGACGAGAAGTGGCTCGTGCCGCACTTCGAGAAGATGCTCTACGACAACGCGCAGCTGCTGGAGCTCTACGCCGTCGCCGCGCGGGAGACCGGCTCCGACCTGTTCCGCGCCGCCGCGACCGGGATCGTCGACTGGCTCGAGCGCGAGATGGTGGTCGGCCACAAGCCGGACCCGGCGGCGCTGCCGGCGACCGACCCGCGGCCGGGCGTGCCCGGCGGCGCCTTCGCCTCGAGCCTCGACGCGGATTCGGAGGGCGAGGAGGGCAAGTTCTACGTCTGGAGCCTCGACGAGGTCCGTGACGTGCTCGGGCCCGACGCCGACCTGTTCGCGCAGGTCTACGACGTCACCCGCGCGGGCAATTTCGAGCACGCGAACATCCCGAACCTGCTGCGGCACGGCCCGCTCTCGTCGGCACTGGAGGAGGCCCTCGCGCCGATGCGGGCAAAACTCCTGCAGCGGCGGACGGGCCGGATCCGCCCGGGACTCGACGACAAGGTGCTGGCGGACTGGAACGGGCTGACCATCGCGGCGCTGGTGCGGGCGGCGGCGATGCTCGACCGGGCCGACTGGCTCGGGCCGGCGGAGCGGGCGCACGCCTTCGTCGCCGAGACGATGACCCGGGATGGCCGGCTCGGCCATTCCTGGCGGGAGGGGGAGCTCGTCTTTCCGGGCTTCGCCCTCGACCACGCCGCCATGATGCGGGCGGCGCTGGCGCTCTACGAGGCGACCGGCGTGCGGACCTATCTCGAGCAGGCGCGCGACTGGCGCACCGTGCTCCTGCGCGACTACGCCACCGAAGGCGGCGTGCTCGCCATGACCGCCAAGGACGCGGTCCGGCTCGTGGTGCGTCCGCAGCCGACGAACGACGACGCGGTGCCGAACGCCAACGGCGTCTTCGCCGAGGCACTCGTCCGCCTCGCGGCGCTGACCGGCAGCCCCGACGACCGCACCCTCGCCGAGGATTTTCTGCAGCGCCTCGGCGGCCTCGCCGCGGCCCAGCCGCTCGGCCACACGAGCGTGCTCAACGCCCTCGATCTGCACCTGCGCGGCCTCTCGGTCGTCGTCACCGGGCCGGACCGGGCCACCCTCACCCACGCGGCCCTGCGCCTGCCGTTCTGGACCCGCTCCGTCTTCTCCGGCGACCCGCAGGACCTCGCCGACGCCCACCCGGCCAAGGCCGCCGCCGCGGGCGGCCCGGGCGCCGGAGGGCCGGCGCAGGCACTGATCTGCGCCGGCATGCGCTGCTCGCTCCCGGTGCGCAGCCCGGAGGAGCTGGCCCGGGCGGCGGGAGAAATGGCGGGCGCCTGAAGAGGGCGTCCGAGGTCAGCGGTCCTCTTCTCGCCGGATGATCCGCTTGCGCTTGGAATCGAGTGCGAGAATCCCCTTCCTGACCTTGTCGTAGAGAAGCGGAGGGAGAAACCCGTAGTAAAATTGCCCGGGTCTTCCGCCCGGAACGGGATGGATGTCGACGCCCGGTCACACGAACTCGTTCAACTCGTCGAGGATGATCCACGAACGCGCGGCGTCGAGGCCCAGATGAT
>DATLFZ010000348.1:0-2873 GCA_035540795.1 Beijerinckiaceae bacterium
GGCCGACACGATCGCGGTCATGTGCCGGGGCTACATCGTCGAGGAGGCGCCCAAGGCGACCCTGTTCCGCAACCCGGCCCATCCCTACACCCAGGCGCTCCTCGCGGCGGTGCCGGATCCGAGCATCGACCGGCCCCTCGATTTCGCGAAGCTGCGCGCGGAAGGATTTTCCGACCCGGCGCAATGGCCGGAGCCGTTCCGGCTCCTTCAGGGTGCGACCGGCGAGATGGTGGAGATCGAGCCCGGTCACCGGGTCCGGGTCACGCGGGCCTTCGCCCGGAAGGCGGCCTGAGATGGCGATGGGCGCGCAGGACCGCACCGGCGATCTCCTCGACCTCGAGGCGCTCGGACGCGACGCCGTCGCAACGCACTGGGAGCGCGTCCGACCCCGGCGCGAGCTCCTCGAGCCCCTCCGGCGGCGGGTGCTCGGCCCCCTCTTCGCCCGGCTCGGCTACGACCTCGTTCCGGCCGTGCCCGAATGGCTGCACCGGCCCCTGTCGCGGCGGGAGATCGAGCGGCTCCTCGACGCGGCCGCCGAGCGCCTCGCCGCCGATTTCGCCCAGGCCGGGCTCGCCCCGGTCGAAGATCTCGGCCTCATCGCCCGCGATTTCTGGTCGCTCCTGCCGACCTGCCCGATCCGCCAGCGCCAGGGCGGCAACGGCTTCAACGGCGCGCTCCAGCTCTACGCCGTGGTGCGGACCCTGCGCCCGGCGACGATCGTCGAATCGGGCGTCTTCCGCGGCTTCACGACCTGGGTGATGCGCCAGGCCCATCCGGGAGCCGACATCCGCTGCTTCGACCCGGTCCCGGCGCAACGGCGCTGGCGCGACCCGCGGGCGCGCTACAGCGCCGCGGACTGGAGCACGGCGGACCTCTCCGGGATCGATCCGCACGACGCCCTCGCCTTCTTCGACGACCACATCGACCAGGCGCGCCGCATCGTCGAGGCCGCCGAGCGCGGCTTCTGCCGTCTCCTCTTCGACGACGACGCCGCCGCGCACGCGATCCACGCCCATGGCGGGCCCGCCTTCCCGACGGTGGCCATGATCCTCGCCGGGGCCGGCGAGGACGCGCCGGTGCGCTGGCTGCGCAACGGCCGCGAGTTCTCCTACCGGGCCGACGCCGGCGCCCGCGCCGCCCGCGACCTGATCGCGCGCGCCCACCCCTTCGACGACCTGCACGGGGCGACGGGCTATTCCCCCGCGCGGCTGTGCTGGGTCGCCTTGCGCGACCGCAAGGCCGACCGCCCCGCCGCCCCGCACGGTGACCGCGCATGAGACAACGGACGCATCCGACCCGCTTCGCGGCGCGCCTCGCGGCGCTCGCCGCGCTCGTCTTCCTGCCCGGGGCCGCGTCGGCGCAGGTCGAGACGCCGTTCTTCGCCCCGCAGGTCGAGCGGGGCGAGCTGCCCCCGGTCCGCGAGCGCCTGCCGCAGGCGCCCCTCGTCGCCGATCTCGAGGCCCGCGGCCGCACGATCGGCCGGCACGGCGGCGACATCGTCGGCCTGGTCGGGCGCGCCCGCGACATCCGCTATGTCTCGACCTCCGCCTATGCCCGCCTCGTCGGCTACGACGAGAACCTGGTGCTCAAGCCCGACATCCTCGAGCGGGTCGAGATCGACCGCGGCCGCGTCTTCACCTTCCACCTGCGCCCCGGGCACCGCTGGTCCGACGGCCATCCCTTCACGAGCGAGGATTTCCGCTACTGGTGGGAGGACATCGCCAACAACCGCGACCTCGCCCCGGCGGGCGTGCCCGAGTTCCTGACCGTCGAGGGCGAGCCCCCGAAGGTCGAGATCCTCGACGCCCACACGGTGCGCTATTCCTGGTCGCGGCCGAACGGGCGCTTCATGCCCCAGCTCGCCGCGCCGCGCGACCCGTACATCTACCGGCCCGCGCACTACCTGAAGCGCTTCCACGCCAAGTACGCGGCCGTCGCCGAGCTCGACATACTGGCCAAGCGCCAGAAGCTGCAGAGCTGGGCGGCCCTACACAACTTCCTCGACGATATGAACGAGCAGACCAACCCGGAGCTGCCGACGCTCCAGGGCTGGCGGGTGCGCAACGCCGCCCCGGCGAGCCGGTTCGTGTTCGAGCGCAACCCCTACTACCACCGGGTCGACGCCCGCGGGCAGCAGCTCCCTTACGTCGACCGCATCATCATGGACGTAGCCGCCGGCGGCCTCATGGCCGCCAAGGCCAACGCGGGCGAGGTCGACCTCCTGTTCCGCGGCCTCACCGTCGCCGACGTGCCGATCCTCAAGGAGGGCGAGAAGGCGAAGGGCTACCGCACCCTGCTGTGGCGCAATTCCCGCGGCTCGGAGGTCGCGCTCTACCCGAACCTCAACGCCGCCGACCCGGTCTGGCGCGCGCTCAACCGCGACCCGCGCTACCGGCGCGCGCTCTCCCTCGGCATCGATCGGCGCATCCTCAACAACGCCCTGTTCTTCGGCCTGGGCGCCGAGGGCAACAACACGGTCATGGAGGGAAGCCCCCTCTTCCAGCCCGAGTACCGGACCCGCAACGCGGCCTACGACCCCGAGGAGGCCGCCCGCCTCCTCGACGCGGTCGGGCTGACGCAGCGCAATCGGGCCGGCACCCGGCTCCTCCCGGACGGGCGCGAGCTCGGCATCGTGGTCGAGGTCGACGGCGAGAACACGTTGATGGTCGACGCGCTGACGCTGATCGGCGAGTTCTGGCGCGAGCTCGGGGTGCGCCTGTTCGTCAAGCCGCAGGACCGCACGGTGTTGCGCAACCGGGTCTATTCGGGCTCGACGGTGATGTCGGCGGGCTTCGGCCTCGACAACGCCGTCCCGACCGCGGTGATGCCGCCGAACGAGCTCGCCCCCGTCCGCCAGGACACCTGGTCCTGGC
>DATLFZ010000349.1:0-11528 GCA_035540795.1 Beijerinckiaceae bacterium
GGCTCGTACGCCCGGGTCGGCCACCCTCGGCGAAGCGCGAGCTCCGGCAGGCCGTCGCCAAGCGGAAAGGATAGCTCATCCCGCCGGGGCGGCGGCCTTCGCCTCGGCTTTGGCGAGGGCGTCGACGACCGCGTCGAAGGTCAGGAGCGTCGAGGCGTGGCGGGCCTTGAAGCCGCGCACGGGCTCGAGCACCGCGAGCTCAGCCCACTTCCCGTTCGGCGCGACGCCGTCCTCCTTGAGCATGCGGCGCATGGTCTCGCGCAGGTCGCGCAGCTCCGCCGCGGTCGAGCCGACCACGTGGCGGGCCATGATCGAGGACGAGGCCTGGCCGAGCGCGCAGGCCTTCACCTCGTGGGCGAAATCCGTCACCACGCCGCCGTCCACGTTCAGGTCGACGGTCACCGTCGAGCCGCACAGCTTCGAATGCGCGGTCGCGGTCGCGTCCGGCGCGGCGAGGCGGCCGAGGCGCGGGATGTCGGCGGCGAGCGCCAGAATGCGCTTGTTGTAGATGTCGTTCAGCATCGCTAGAGGGCCTGCGGCCCGAATATAGGCGCGGTCGGCGTTCGTCGCGAGGTGCTCATGTCCCCGTTCCCGCCCCCCGGCGACAAGGCCGCCCTCGAGGAGGGTTGCGCGCTGACCCCCCGCTTCGGCCCGGACGGGCTCGTGACCTGCGTCACGCTCGATGCCGACACCGGCGAGGTCCTGATGGTGGCGCACATGAACGCGCCGGCGCTCGCCCGCACCCTCGAGACCGGCGAGGTCTGGTACTGGTCCCGCTCGCGCCAAGAACTCTGGCGCAAGGGCGCGACCAGCGGCCAGGTCCAGAGCCTCGTCGAGATGCGGGTCGATTGCGACCAGGACGCGCTCCTGCTGCGCGTGCGGGTCGCCGGCGACGGCGGCTGCTGCCACACCGGCCGGCGCTCGTGCTTCTACCGTTCGGTCGCGGACGGGCCGGACGGGCCGCGGCTCGGCCCGGCGAAGCCCTGATCCGAGCTGAAGCGCGGCTTTTTTCGCCCCGGCGCGCACAAAGGGCGGCTTCGTGCGTTAACCTCGGGCATTCACCCGGTCTTCATCGGGTTTCGCCTAGAATTTGTACCGAGCGGGGGATGAGGCCATGCTCTGGGACGGCATCGCGCGCCGGGCCTTCGGGCTCGGCGGCGGCGGAGGAGAAGAAGCCGGCCCCGTGCCCGCGCCCGAAACCAGGACACGGCCGCGTCTCGGCCTTGCGCTCGGCGCCGGCGCCGCCCGCGGCTGGTCCCATATCGGCATCCTGCGCGCGCTCGAGCAGGGCGGCATCGTCCCCGACGTCATCACCGGCTGCTCGGTAGGCGCGGTGGTGGGCGGCTGCTACGCCGCCGGCAAGCTCGACGAGGTCGAGGCCTTCGCCCGCTCCCTCAGCAAGCGCCGGGTGATGGGCCTGCTCGACTTCCACATCAGCGGCTCGGGCCTGATCGCCGGCGACCGCCTGCGCGGCCTGCTCGAGGCGCAGCTCTCCGAGCACCGCATCGAGACGCTCCCGCTGCGCTTCGCCACCGTGGCGACCGAGCTCGGCACCGGGCACGAGATCTGGCTGACCCGCGGCCCGCTGGTCGACGCCATGCGGGCCTCCTACGCCCTGCCGGGCGTGTTCGGGCCGGTGCGGGTCGGCGGGCGCTGGCTCATGGACGGGGCCCTCGTCAACCCGGTCCCGATCACCGGCGCGCGGACCCTCGGCGCCGACATCGTCGTCTGCGTCAACCTGAGCGGCGACGTGCGGCTGCGCGGGACCGTGATCCACGCCCATCCGGCCGAGGAGGAAGCGGTCAACGAGGCCCTCCTGGACGAGCCGCGCCGCTGGGGCCTCCTGCCCCTGCGCCCGGGCAAGCGCAGCGACGCCCCGGGCATCGCCACCGTGATGGTCGACGCCTTCAACATCACCCAGGACCGCATCGCCCGCTCGCGCCTCGCCGGCGATCCGCCGGACGTGATGATCTGCCCGAAGCTCGCGCCCATCGGCCTGTTCGAGTTCCACCGGGCCGACGAGGCGATCGAGCTCGGCCGCCAGGCCGCCGAGCGCGCCCTTCCCGACATCCGTGAACTGATCCAGGAAACGAGCCGGGTCGCGTAGGTCGGACCAGTCGGCGCAGTCGGGTCGACGCCGCCGGCCGAGCCCGCCATCGCCGCCGACGCGTTCCTCAGGTGCATACCTTGGGCCGTTCCCCGCGCCGCGTTCACGCGGCCATGCGTCCGGGACATGCGGAGCCGCGATTTCGGCCTTGCTTTTTGTGCGGCGCACTGTACATTGTGCAGTGCGATATCGCGATGGCGTCGCGGTATCGCTGCCCTCCTTGGGCGTTTCCTCCCTAGACTTGGACCGCTGGCGACAGCGGTCCTTTTTTTTCGCGGCCGGGAGGATCCGCTCAGGCGGCGGCGATCGGGTTGCGCAGGACGCCGATGCCCTCGATCTCGATCTCGCACACGTCGCCCGGGCGCATGAAGACCGGCGGCTTGCGCGGATAGCCGACGCCCGCCGGCGTGCCGGTGATGATCACGTCGCCCGGCTCCAGGGTCATGACCTCCGACAGAATCTCGATCGTGCGCGGCACGGAGAAGATCATGTCGGCGGTGTCGCCGTCCTGGAGCGTGGTGCCGTTGAGGCGGGTCGCGATGCGCAGCCCGTGGGCGCCGGGGGGCAGTTCGTCGGGGGTGACGATCTCCGGCCCGAAGGCGCCGGTGCGGTCGAAGTTCTTGCCCATCGTCCACTGGGTCGACTTGCGCTGGTAGTCCCGCAGCGAGCCGTCGTTGAAGCAGGAATAGCCGGCGACGTGGTCGAGGGCGCGCTCCGCGCTCACCCGGGACGCGCGCCGGCCGATCACGATGGCGAGCTCCGCCTCGTAATCGAGCTTGTCGGAGGCCGCCGGGCGGACGATCGCCTCGCCGGGGCCGACCAGGGAGGTCGCCGTGCGCAGGAAGACGGCCGGGTAGTCGGGGATCGGGTTGCCGCCCTCCTTGGCGTGGTCGACGTAGTTCAGGCCGATGCAGACGATCTTGCCCGGGCGGGGCACCGGCGGCAGGAGGCGCAGGCCGGACAGCGGCCGGCTCTCGCCCGCCGGACCGGCGGCAGCGAGATCGGCGAAGAGCCCGTTCGGATCGTCGGCGGTGGCCGCGAGGGGCGTGACCCGCTCGCCTTCCCGCACCCCGAAGGTCGGCCGACCCCGGTCCTCGAAGCACAGGATCCGCATGGGTGCTCCTATTCCGCGGCGATGCGGCGCGGGCTGAGGTCGTCGCCGAGGGCGGCGGCGACCTGGCCGAACACGTCCTGCAGGTCGCGGGCGAGGGTGTCGAAGCCGGAATGCCGCTGCAGGCCGCGCTCGTCCATGTAGAGGGCGCGGTTGATCTCGATCTGCAGCGCGTGGCGGCCGAGCGCCGGCTCGCCGTAATGCTCGGTGATGAAGCCGCCCGCATAGGGCTTGTTGCGCACCACCGTGTAGCCGCGGGCGCGCAGGGCGAGGTCGACGAGATCGGTGAGCGCGGTGGCGCAGCTCGTGCCGTAGCGGTCCCCGAGCACCACGTCCGCCTTGAGGAGGTCGTCCCGGCACAGGCTCGTCGATGGCATCGAGTGGCAGTCGATCAGCACCGCGTGGCCGAACGTGCGGGCGGTGCCGTGGACGAGCTGGCGCAGCGTGCGGTGATAGGGCTTGTAGAGCCACTCGATCCGGCGCAGGCCCTCCTCGACGGAGAGGCGGCCGCGATAGATCTCCTGCCCGTCGGCGACGATGCGCGGGATCGTGCCGAGCCCGCCCGCGACCCGCATGGAGCGGGTGTTGGCGAAGGGCGGCAGGCGCCCGTCGAACATGCGCGGGTCGAGCTCGTAGGGCTCCCGGTTGACGTCGAGATAGGCCCGCGGGAACTTGGCCGCCATGAGCGGCGAGCCCAGCGCCACCACCCCGGCGAAGAGCGCGTCGACGAAGGCGTCCTCGGAGCGCCGCAGGGCCACCGCGTCGAGCCGGGACGCCGCCAGGAAGCCGGCCGGATACACCGCCCCCGCATGGGGTGCGTTGAAGACGAAGGGGATCGCGTGCCGGGCCGGCTCCTCGATGCGGAAGGGCGGCTCGAACTCGGGGATCGCGGCTGGCGGCATGGACTCGCGGGGTGAGGACGTGGCCGCCTAATGTGGCGATGCGGGCCGCCGGTGTCCATCGCCGATCCCGGCCTTCCATCAACCTCCTGTTTACCATGCCGGCCCTTTATGGGATCTCGGGTGCGCATCGGGCGAAACGGGCCATGAAAATCCTTCTCGCGGAAGACGATAACGACATGCGGCGGTTCCTGGTGAAGGCGCTGCAGAACGCCGGCTACTCGGTGATCTCCTTCGACAACGGGCTGTCCGCCTACAACCGCCTCAGGGAGGAGCCCTTCGAGCTCCTCCTCACCGACATCGTCATGCCGGAGATGGACGGGATCGAGCTCGCCCGCCGGGCGACGGAGCTCGACCCCGACATCAAGGTGATGTTCATCACCGGCTTCGCCGCCGTGGCGCTCAACCCCGATTCGCGGGCCCCCAAGGACGCCAAGGTCCTGTCGAAGCCTTTTCACCTGCGCGACCTCGTCAACGAGGTGGAGAAGCTCCTCGCCGCCTAGCGAGCCCCTCAGAGCGGCGAGCGCGAGGCGGGCGCCGGCACGAGGACCGGGGCGACCCGGCTCTCGACCCCTTTGCGGCGGGCCGGAACCGGCCGATAGAGCTGCTTCGAGGCCTCCACCACGTGCAGCCCGGCGAACGGGAGCGACAGGCCCTTGCCGACCTTCTCCCAGGCCGCGGCGGTGCGGATGCAGAACCAGCTCGGGAGCGGCGGCACGTACAGGGTCTCGGCCCAGGATTCCGGGGTGAAGAGGGCCTCGCGCATGAGCGCCTTGAGCTGAGTGCGGCTGTAGGGCTGGCCGAAGCCGAAGGGCGTGGTGTCCATCCGCGCCCACAGGCCGCGCCGGTTCGGCGCCACCAGAACGATGCGCCCGCCGGGGGTGAGGATGCGCCAGACCTCGTAGAGCAGCTCCTCGGGGCTGCGCACCGCCTCGAGGGCGTGCACCAGCACGACCCGGTCGAAGGAGGCGTCCGGCAGCGGCATCATGGTGAGGTCGACGAGGGCCGACGAGGACAGGCCGGGGGTGGGCCAGTTCACCACGCCCTGGCTCGCCGGCATGAAGGCGAGGGTCCGTTCAGCGGCGTCCCGCGCCCCGGCGAGATAGGGCACCGCGTAGCCGAGGCCGAGCACCCGCAATCCGGCGAGGGGGCCGGCGAGCCGCTCGACCACCGGACCCACGAACCGCCGCGCGAGGTCCCCGAGGGGGTTCGCGTAGAAGGCGCGCAGTTCGACGACGTCGATGCTCATGCGGCCATGATGGGGGCCGCGCCCACGCTCCCGCAAGCGGGTTTCGGGTGGGCCAAGGCCGTGCTAGCACCCGGGCGCCGACGAAAGGAGCGACCATGGCCGCCGAGATCCGCGTCTTCCGTTGCCTCTCCGACAACATCGGGGCGCTCGTCCGCGATCCCGCCACCGGCGCCTGCGCGGCGATCGACGCCCCGGAGGAAGGCCCGATCGTGCGGGCGCTCGAGGAGGCCGGCTGGCGGCTCACCGACATCCTGGTGACCCATCGCCACGCCGACCATGTCGGCGGCATCGAAGCGCTGAAGCGCCGGTTCGGCTGCCGGGTGGTGGCGCCGCAGAAGGCCGAGGGGCAGGTGCCCGGCGCCGACGTCTTCGTCGGCGAGGGCGACACGGTGGCGGTCGGCGACCTCTCGGCGCAGGTATGGGAGACGCCGGGCCATTGCATCGACCACGTCTCCTACTGGTTCTCCGCCGACCGGGCCCTTTTTGCCGGAGACACCATCTTCACCCTCGGCTGCGGCCGGGTGTCGGAGAGCCCCTACGAGGAGCTGTGGCGGTCCCTCGCACGCATCGCCGCGCTTCCCGGGGAGGCGCGGGTCTACAGCGGCCACGACTACGTCCTCTCGAACGCCCGCTTCGCCCTCGCGGTGGAGCCGGACAATGCGGCCCTGAAGGATCGCGCCGCCGAGGCCGAGCGGGCGAAGGAGGAGGGCCGCTTCCTGATCCCGTCCACGATCGCGCAGGAGAAGGCGACGAACCCCTTCCTGCGCGCGGGCGAGCCGGCGGTGGCCCGGGCGGTGAAGCTCGAAGGCGCCGCTCCGGACCAGGTGTTCAAGGCCCTGCGGGAGTGGAAGAACCGCTTCTGAGCGGCCGCTCGCCCGCCGCGCCCGTGGGGATCACTCCAGCGAGGCGAGCAGGCCGGCCATGAGGCGGCCGCGCTGGGGCAGGCTGTCGACCAGGATGTATTCCTGCAAGGTGTGGTACTGGCCGCCGCGAACCCCGAGCCCGTCGAGGGTCGGGATGCCCATGGCGCCGGTAAAGTTGCCGTCGGAGCCACCGCCGGCGCTGCCGTGCGGCAGGTCGAAGCCGAGACCTTTCGCGATGCCGACCGCGTGCTCGTAGAGCGCCATGGTGCGCCCGTCCGGCTCCCAGACCGGCCGGGTGACGCCGCGGGTGACCCGGAAGGTGACGTCGTCGCGGCTGCCGGCGAGGGCGAGCATGCGCTCGACGCCCCGGTCGAGATCGGCCTGGCGCTTCGCCATGCTCAGCGCCTCGCCGGTGCAGGTGGTCGCGACGCAGTTGACCCATTGGCCGCCGCGGATCACGCCGACGCTGAAGGTGCAGTCGTCGCTCGTCATCTGCTCGATCTCGACGACCCGCCGCGCCATCTCGCGGATCGCCGAGCGGCCGTCGGCGAGGCGCGCGCCCGCATGGCTCGGCCGGCCCACCGATTCGAGGTTGAAGCGGGCGATGGCGTAGCGGCCGGTGACGACGCCGTTGTCCTCGCGGCCCGGCTCCGGCACGAGGACGTATTTGTGCCGGGCCGCCTCGGCCTCGATCAGGTCCCGGGTGCTCGGGCTGCCGACCTCCTCGTCCGGGGTGAACAGCACCGTGACCGGGAGCGGCGTCGCCACCCCGGCGGCGGCGAGGCGGCGCAGGGCCTCCAGCGCGACGAAGTTGCCGCCCTTCATGTCGCAGATGCCCGGCCCGTAGCAGCGCTCGCCCTCCCGTCGCCAGGGCAGATGCGCGAGGGTGCCGACCGGATGGACCGTGTCGAAATGGCCGAGGATCAGGATGCCCGGCGCGCCCTGGTCCCGGTGGGGCAGGCGGGCGCGCACGCACGGCCCAAAACCCATCCGGCCGGGGATGGTCTCGATGGTCGCCCCCATCAGGGCGAGGTCGCGGGCGGCGAGGCCCATCATCCGCTCGACCGCGGCCGCGTCGTAGGTCGGGCTCTCGCATTCCACCCAGGGGCGCAGCCCGGCGAGCATGGCCTCGGTGTCGAAGGGGAGGTCTCTGGCGTTCATCGGGGTCTCCGGCGGCTCGGGCCCGATCTGAACCGGTTCGGGCGGGCCGCACAAGCCTCGACGCTTCGGCCGCGGCCGAACCTATTCCGGCCCGCCTTCCGCCGGCGGTCCCAGGGCCTTCCACACCCCCTGCGCGGTCGCGACCGTGCGGGCGCCGACCGTGAAGGTCGCGCGCATGAAGATGACCGAGCGGGTGCGGCGGACGACCTCGCAGCGCGCCTCGACGAACTCGCCGATCTGCACCGCGTCGACGAAATGCACGTCGAGCTGCACCGTCGCCTGCGGCCGCCGGCCGTTGGCGTGCCAGGCGGTCATGCCCATCGCGCGGTCGGCGAAGGTCATCAGCATGCCGCCCTGCAGAACGCCGCGGCGGTTGTGGTGCTTGCGCTCGACGAGGAGCGCGTAGCGCACCCCCTCCCCGTCCGGGCGCTGCCAGAAGGGGCCGACGAGGCCGATGAAGCCCTCGTCGGCGTAGGGCTCCCAGCCGTGGCGGGCGGGATCGAACGGATCGGTCATGGGGCCGGTTAGCGCCGGAGGCGCATAAAGGAAAGCCCAGGCTCCGGGGCAGCGGGCGCGACCGCGAGGTCACGCGCCGGCGCCGCTACGGGCCTGGGCTGATCCGATCCAGCGGGGCGGTCGCTACGTCGGGCGACCGCGGGATGGCGGGCGGGAGTACATCCGTCCTCGCCCGGCCGATGCGCGCCGACGACGTTCGTCGCGCAAGATCCGTCGCTGTCCGCTGGGGTAGGGCTGATATGGGGCCGCGGCGCGGGTTTTCAAGGGACTTCCGGCCCGCAACGGGCCGTGGTTGAAAGCGGCTGCGCGAGGACGATTCGATGGTCGAGACGATGCGGGCGGCGGTGCTCGCCGGTCCGGGACAGGTCCGAATCGAGGAGGTGCCCGTGCCGGCGCCGGGTCCCGGGCAGGTCCGCATCCGGCTCGAAGGCTGCGGCGTCTGCGCCTCGAACCTCGGCCCCTGGGCTGGCCCCGACTGGATGCGCTTCCCGACCGCGCCGGGCTCCCTCGGCCACGAGGGCTGGGGCGTGGTCGACGCGGTCGGCGAAGGCGTGGCCGGCCTCGCGGCGGGCGAGCGGGTGGCGGCGCTCTCCTACGCGGCCTACGCGGAATACGACCTCGCCGACGCGGGCAGCGTGGTGCCGCTGCCGCCCGCGCTCGACGCCGTGCCCTTCCCCGGGGAGCCGCTCGGCTGCGCGTTCAACATCTTCGCCCGCAGCGCCATCGAGCCCGGGCAGAACGTCGCGATCGTCGGCATCGGTTTCCTCGGCGCCCTCCTGACCCGGCTCGCCGCCGAGGCCGGGGCGCGGGTGATCGCGATCTCGCGCCGCCCCTTCTCCCTCGACGTCGCCCGGGCCTTCGGCGCCGCGGAGACCATCCCGATGGTGGACCACCACGCCATCGTCGACCAGGTGAAGGCGCTGACCGGCGGCGTCTTCTGCGACCGGGTGATCGAGGCGGTCGGCAAGCAATGGCCGCTCGACCTCGCCGCGCATCTCACCCGCGAGCGCGGCCGGCTCGTCGTCGCCGGCTACCACCAGGACGGGCCGCGCCAGGTGGACATGCAGCTGTGGAACTGGCGCGGGCTCGACGTGATCAACGCCCACGAGCGCGACCCGGCGGTCTACGTCGCCGGCATCCGCGCGGCGGTGGAGGCGGTCGCCGCCGGGCGGCTCGATCCCACCCCGCTCTACACGCACGTCTACCCGCTCGAACGGCTGGGGGAGGCCCTCGACGCCACCCGCGACCGGCCGGACGGCTTCCTCAAGGCGCTGGTCACGTGCCGGTGAAACCCCGGGTCGGCTTCCTCGGGGTCGGCTGGATCGGCCGGCACCGCATGCAGGCGATCCTCGGGACCGGGGCGGTCGAGGCGGCGGCGATCGCCGATCCCTCCCCGGACAATGCCGCCGAGGCGGTCCGCCTCGCCCCCGGCGCGGCGCTCGTTCCGGACCTCGACGCGATGCTCGCCCTCGGCCTCGACGGGGTGGTGATCGCGACCCCGAGCGCGCTCCACGCCGAGCAGGCGGTCCGGGCGCTCGAAGCCGGCGCGGCGGTGTTCTGCCAGAAGCCGCTCGGGCGCACGGCGGCGGAGGCCGGCGCGGCGGTCGAGGCCGCCCGCGCCGCCGACCGGCTGCTGGCCGTCGACCTGTCCTACCGCTTCACGGCGGGGATGGTCGCGATCCGCGACCTGGTGCGCGAAGGCGCCCTCGGGCGGGTCTACGCGGCCGACCTCGTCTTCCACAACGCCTACGGGCCGGACAAACCCTGGTTCTACGATCCGGCGCTGTCCGGCGGCGGCTGCGTGATGGATCTCGGCGTCCACCTCGTCGACCTCGCTTTGTGGGTGCTCGGCTTCCCGGAGGTCGACGGCGTCGAGGCCCGCCTGTTCGCGGGGGGCGAGCCGCTCGGGAAGCGTCCGGACCGGGTCGAGGATTACGGGATCGCCACGCTCGCCCTCGCCGGCGGCGCGGCGGTGCGCCTCGCCTGCTCGTGGCGCCTGCAGGCCGGCCGCGACGCGGTGATCGAGGCGGCCTTCTACGGCACCGAGGGCGGGGCGGCCCTGCGCAATCGGGACGGCTCGTTCTACGACTTCGTCGCCGAGCGCTACCGCGGCACCGCGCGCGAGACGCTGGCCGAACCGCCGGACGAATGGGGCGGGCGCGCCGCGGCGGACTGGGCGCGGCGGCTCGCCGCCGGCGGCCGCTTCGACGCCGCGGCCGCGGAGGCGGTCACGGTCGCGCGGGTGCTCGACCGCATCTACGGGCGCTGATCAGGCGTCCTTCAGAACGTGGATGGTGCGGCTCTCGAGCATGTCGCGGACCTTGGCGCCGTAGGCCGCCATGTGCGGGGCCGCCGCGTGGGCCCGCAGCGCGTCGGCGCTCTCCCATTTCTCCACCACGACGAAGGTGTCGGGCCCGAGCGCGGTCTGGAAACCGCCGAAGCCGTCCACATCGACGACGGGCTGGTACTCGATGCAGCCCTCCTCCGCGTGCACCGCCGGCATATTGGCGCGAAACGCTTCGAGCACCGCCTCGCGGCGGCCCGGCTTCGTCTTGATGACGGCGACGACGTGGATCATGGCGGCTCCTTCGGCTTGGATGAGTCTCCCCCACCCCGGCCCCTCCCCTTGGAGGGGAGGGGTGAAGGGAGGGGAGCGGAGGCTCAGCTGCGTGCGCGGGCGCGGATCATGAAGTTGTCGAAGGTGTACTCGGCCACCTGCCACCAGAGATATTGCTCGCCGCGGAAGGCGCGGTAGGCCTCGTAGATCTTCTTGAAGTCGGCGTTCTTGGCCGAAAGCTCGTCGTAGAGCTCGTTCGAGGCCTTGAAGCTCGCTTCCAGGACCTCCTGCGGGAAGGGCCGCAGCTGCGCGCCGCCGCCGACGAGCCGGCGCAGGGCGGCCGGGTTGCGGGCGTCGTACTTCGCCTGCATGTCCACGTTGGCGGCCGCCGCCGCCGCCATGGCGATGGACTTGTAGTTCTTCGGCAGCTCGTTCCACTTGCCCTGGTTGAAGAAGAACATGAGCATCGGGCCGCCTTCCCAGAAGCCCGGGTAGTAGTAGAACGGCGCCACCTTGTTGAAGCCGAGCTTCTCGTCGTCGTAGGGGCCGACCCACTCGGCGGCGTCGACCGTGCCGCGCTCGAGCGCCGGGTAGATGTCGCCGCCGGCGATCTGCTGCGGCACGACGCCGAGCTTCTGCAGCACCTGACCGGCCATGCCGCCGATGCGGAACTTCAGGCCCTGCAGGTCGGCGACGCTCTTGATCTCCCTGCGGAACCAGCCGCCCATCTGGGCGCCGGTGTTGCCGCCGGGAAGCGCGAAGATGTTGTGCTTGGCATAGAACTCGTTCATCAGCTCCATGCCGTTGCCGTGGTAGGCCCAGGCGTTCATCTGGCGCGAGTTGAGCCCGTAGGGGATCGCGGTGCCGAAGGCGAAGGTCGGGTCCTTGCCCACATAGTAGTAGGGGGCCGTGTGGCCGACCTCGACCGTCCCGGTGCCGACCGCGTCGGCGAGCTGGAACGTGCCGACGATCTCGCCGGCGGCGAAGGACTGCACCTGGAAACGCCCGTCGGTGGCGTCGGAGACGTAGCGCGCGAACACCTCGGCCTTCCCGAAGTCCCTCGAC
>DATLFZ010000350.1:0-18352 GCA_035540795.1 Beijerinckiaceae bacterium
CCTCGGACCACGGGCATGGCCCACCCGCGTATCTCTCTCGATCCCGCCGTGATGATGGGCAAGCCGTGCAGGATCCGCCCCCTACTCCGGTAACGGGCGGGCGCCGCACGTCCTCCGGCATCCAGGTCTGAGATCAACGGAGACGGCCCGCCTCACCGTCCGAAGATGCCCTTGAAGAACTGCTGCCAGGCGTTGCGCTTCTTCTTGCGGGCGAGCTCGTCGGCGTCTGTCACCCAGGCGACCTGGACCACCTTCCGCTCGCCGGCGAAGGGCTGGTGCCCGTGCCAGGAATGGTCCGCCCGCAGGAAGGCGAAGACCGTTCCCATGGTGGGCGGCACCTCGGCCGCGTAGGGCTCGAAGTCCTTCTCGTTGTAGAGCACCCGCAGCCGGCCGGCGCCGTCGTCCTGCCAGCTGTCGTTCATGTAGACGAGGAGCGTCATCACCTTGGACGGGCCGTCGGTGTGGATGCGCCCGTCCTTCGCCTGCGACAGCTTGCGGATGGTGGTGAGCCGCGGATAGGGGTGCAGGTCCTTGCCGAACTTCTTCGACAGCTCCTCGGTGAACTCCGGGCTCTCGAGCTCCTCGACGAGCGTCTTGAAGCGGCCCTTCAGGCTCACCTCGTCGACGGTGAGGTAGCCCGGCTTCGTGATGTCGGGAAAGTCGCGCTTGAGGTCTTCGACCGCGTCCTCCTTGAGGACGCCCGAGCCGAGGAAGTAGTCGTAGGGTTCGCGGGAGAGGGGCGCGTTGCGCACCGCCTCGACGTTGAGAACGGACAGGCCGGACATCCTGGTTTCACATCCCCGTTGCTGGAGCGCCCCGTCTAGCGACGGCGCCGGGCCGGCGCAAGTTCGCGGCGAGGCGGCGGTCCGGCCGGTCCACCTCCCGTACACGTGATGGTTGGCCCCGCCGGCCCCCTTGTGCGGCGCAAGCCTTGCGGTAAGAGTGCCGCTAGGTCGGCGCTCCGACGCCGTCCATCACACGTGGGCACAGACCCGGGAGGGAAAGCCACATGACAGGCAAGATTTCTGGCACCAGCCGCCGCAAGTTCCTGACCGGCGCCGCCGTCGCCGGCGCCGCCACGGTCGCCATGCCGCAGGTCTCCCGCGCGCAGACGACCACCTTCCGCTTCCAGTCGACCTGGCCGTCGAAGGACATCTTCCACGAGTTCGCCGTCGACTACGCCAACAAGGTCAACCAGATGACCGGCGGGCGGCTCAAGATGGACGTGCTGCCGGCGGGCGCCGTCGTGCCGGCCTTCCAGATGCAGGACGCGGTCCACGCGGGCATCCTCGACGGCGGCCACGGGGTGACCGCCTACTGGTACGGCAAGAACAAGGCCTTCTCGCTGTTCGGCACGCCGCCGTCCTTCGGCTGGGACGCCCACGGCTTCCTCGCCTGGCACTATCACGGCGGCGGCGAGAAGCTCTACAACGAGCTCGTCAACGACATCCTCAAGCTCAACGTCGTCGGCTTCCTGTACTTCCCGATGCCGACCCAGCCGCTCGGCTGGTTCCGCAAGCCGATCGAGAACGCCGAGCAGCTTCGGAACCTGAAGTACCGCACCGTCGGCCTCGCCGCCGACCTGTTCCAGGCGCTCGGCGCGGCGGTGACCATCCTGCCCGGCGGCGAGATCGTGCCGGCGCTCGACCGCGGCCTCATCGACGCGGCCGAGTTCAACAACCCGTCCTCGGACCTGGTCCTCGGCTTCACCGACGTCGCCAAGTTCTGGATGGTCCAGAGCCACCACCAGGCGGCGGAGGCGTTCGAGATCATCTTCAACAAGGGCAAGTACGACGGGCTGCCGGCGGAGGTGAAGGCGATCATGCGCAACGCCGCCTTCGCGGCCACGGCCGACCAGTTCGCGCTCGCGCACGACCGCTACTCGCGCGACCTCGAGGAGATCAAGAAGCGCGGCGTCCAGGTGATCAAGACGCCCGATTCGATCCTCGACGCCCAGCTCAAGGCCTGGGACAAGGTCGTCGCCGACCTGTCGAAGGACCCGTTCTTCGCCAAGGTGATCGAGTCGCAGAAGGCCTGGGTGCGCCGCACCGCGGCCTATTTCCACGAGAACAACGTGGACACCCGGCCGGCCTACCGGCACTTCTTCGGCTGAGGTCCGTGATCCGGCCCCGCGGGAATCCCCGCGGGGCCATGCCGCCGGCTCGGCCCGGGCCGCCGGCTCCCGCCTGAGGCGACACCTTCCGATTGGGCTCAGGGGAGAGCCGTGCATCGATTTCTGCTCATCGTCGACGGGATCAGCGCCGCGGTCGGCAAGGCCTTCGGCTGGTGCATCCTGATCCTGACGCTCGCCATCGCCTACGAGGTCGGCGCGCGCTACGTCTTCCGCGCCCCGACCGACTGGGCGTTCGACGTCAGCTACATGCTCTACGGCGCCCTCTTCATGATGGCCGGGGCCTACACCCTCGCCCGCAACGGCCACGTGCGCGGCGACTTCATCTACCGCTACTGGCCGGCGAAGGCGCAGGCGACGGTCGACCTCGTCCTGTTCTTCCTGTTCTTCTTCCCCGGAATCCTGGCCCTGATCTACGCCGGCTACAACTTTGCCTGGCTGTCCTGGATGCTGAACGAGCGCTCAGCCTTCAGCCCGCGCGGTCCGGTCGTTTGGCCGTTCAAGATGCTGATCCCGATCGCCGGGTTCTTCATGCTCCTCCAGGGGATCGCCGAGGTGCTGCGCTGCATAACCTGCATCCGCACGGGCGTCTGGCCGCCGCGGCTGCACGACGTCGAGGAACTCGAGAAGGTCGCCGCCGAAGAGGCGATGCTGAAGGCCCGCGCCGAGAGAGGACACCCATGATCTTCGGCCTCGGCCATCCCGAGCTCGGCATCGTGATGCTGGGCATCTTCGTCGTGCTCGTGCTCCTCGGCTTCCCCGTCGCCTTCACGCTGATGGCGCTCGGCGTCGGTTTCGGCTACCTCGTCCAGGGCGACATCGTCTTCCAGCTCGTCGTGCAGCGCGCCTATTCGGTGATGGCGAACGACGTGCTGATCTCGGTGCCGCTGTTCGTCTTCATGGGCTACATCGTCGAGCGGGCGAACATCCTCGATCGGCTGTTCCGCTCGCTCCAGCTCGCCGCCGGCGGGCTGCCGGGCGCCCTCGGCCTCGCCGCGCTCGCCACCTGCGCCCTGTTCGCCACGGCGACCGGCATCGTCGGCGCGGTCGTCACCCTCATGGGACTCCTCGCCTTCCCGGTCATGCTGCGGGCGGGCTACGACGTGCGCCTGTCGGCCGGCGTCATCTGCGCCGGCGGCTGCCTCGGCATTCTGATCCCGCCGAGCATCATGCTCATCCTCTACGGGGCGACCGCCGGCGTGTCGGTGGTGCGCCTCTACGCGGCCGCGCTGCTGCCGGGCTTCATGCTGGCCGGCCTCTACATGATCTACGTGATGGCCCGGGCGGCGATCAGCCCTCACATGGCGCCGCCGCTCTCCAAGGAGGAGCGGGACATCCCCTACAGCACGATCATGTTCTCGCTGCTCACGTCCTTCGTGCCGCTCGCGATCCTGATGCTGTGCGTGCTCGGCGCCATCCTGTTCGGGCTCGCGACGCCGCCCGAGGCGGCGGCGATCGGCGCGCTCGGCGCCCTCGTCCTCGCCGCCGGCTATCGCGGCCTGACGATGCAGAAGCTGAAGGAATCGATCTATCTCACCGCCAGCACCACCGCGATGATCTGCTGGCTGTTCATCGGCGCCTTCATCTTCACCTCCGTGTTCTCGATCCTCGGCGGGCACGGCCCGATCGAGCATTTCGTGCTCGGCCTCGACCTGTCGCCGATCACGTTCCTGATCCTGGCCCAAGTGCTGATCTTCATTCTCGGCTGGCCGCTCGAGTGGACCGAGATCATCGTCATCTTCATCCCGATCTTCCTGCCGCTGCTGCGGCATTTCGAGGTCGACCCGCTGTTCTTCGGGGTGCTGGTGGCGCTCAACATCCAGACCTCGTTCCTCACCCCGCCGGTGGCGATGGCGTGCTTCTACCTGAAGGGCATCGCGCCGGCGCACGTGACTATCAACCAGATCTTCCTCGGCGTGATGCCCTTCGTGTGCATGGTGATCGTGGCGATGGCGCTGCTCTACGCCTTCCCCGGCCTCGTCTTCTGGCTCCCCGACTACCTGTACGGGGCGCGGTGATGGCGAGGGAAGAGGATCTCGCCGCCCTGCCGGCGGCGGAGGTCGCGGCGGCGATCGCCGACGGGAGGGTCACGGCGGAGGAATACGCGCAGGCCTGCCTTTCCCGGGTCGACGCCCTCGACGGGCGGATCCGCGCCTTCGCCCATCTCGACCGGGAGCACGTGCTGGCGCAGGCCCGCGCCCGCGACGAGGAGCGCCGCGCCATGCAGCCGCTCGGGCCGCTGCACGGGGTCCCGGTCGCGGTGAAGGACATCGTCGACACCGCCGACCAGCCGACCGAATGCGGCTCGCCGATCCTCGCCGGACGCCTCCCCTGGCGCGACGCGGCGGTGGTGACGCGCCTGCGCGAGGCGGGCGCGATCGTCTTCGGCAAGACGGTGACGACCGAGTTCGCCTATTTCAGCCCCGGCCCGACCCGCAATCCGCACGATCCCGAGCGCACGCCCGGCGGCTCGTCCTCGGGCTCGGCCGCCGCGGTCGCCGCCGGCATGGTGCCGCTGGCGATCGGCACGCAGACCAACGGCTCGGTGATCCGGCCGGCCGCCTTCTGCGGCGTCGTCGGCTTCAAGCCGACCCGCGGGCTCGTCCCACGGACCGGCATCCTCACCCTGTCCCGCACCCTCGACCAGGTCGGCGTCTTCGCGCGCACCGTCGAGGACGCGGCGCTCCTCGCCGAAGCCCTGGTCGGTCACGACGAGGGGGACCCGGACACCCGGCCGCGCCCGCGCCCGCCCCTGCGGGCGACGGCCATCGGCGACTGGCCGCTGCCGCCCCGCTTCGCCTTCGTGCGCACGCCCGCCTGGGAGCACGCCGACGCGGCGACCGTGGAGGCGTTCGACGAACTGCGCGCGGCGCTGGGCGACGCCGTCGCCGAGGTCGAACTCGGCCCGAGCTACGCCAAGGCCGCCGGCTTCCACCGCGTCGTCATGGAAGCCGAGATGGCCCATAACCTGCGGGCCGTGCACGACAAGGCCGGCGACCGGCTGAGCCCGGTCCTGCGTCAGCTGCTCGAGCGCGGCCGCGGCCATTCCGCCACGGCCTATCTCGAGGCCGTCGCCGGCATCCGCGCCCTCGAGACCGCCTTCGAAGGGCTGTTCGACGATTACAACGCGGTGATCACCCCGGCCGCGCCGGGGGAGGCGCCGCGCGGGCTCGACTCCACCGGCAACCCGGCCTTCGCCACCCTGTGGACCTATCTCGGCGTCCCCGCCGTGACGGTCCCGCTGCTGCGGGGCCCATCCGGGATGCCGAGGGGCGTGCAGGTCGTCGCCGCGCGCGGCGACGACGCCCGGCTCCTGCGCAGCGCCCAATGGCTCGCGCGCAGCCTCGGCGGCGGGCGTGCGCGGAAGGCCGGCCGCAAGCGGAGCGAAGGCGCGATCGCAGGGAGATCGTCATGGTGAACCTCGTCGCGGGCCTGCTCGGCGTCGTCGGCGTGCTGACCTATATCGGCGTGCTGGCCTGGTCGGTCAGGGCGGTGCCGTTCACGGTCATCGCCGCCTCCGTCGTGCTCCTGCTCGTGTTCGACTTCGTGCGGACGCAATGGTTCGGGGAGGAGGAGGAGAGCCGGCCGGTGCTGCCCCGGGAGGACAACCCGAGCACCTGAGGCGACCGGTCGCTCCCGCGGGCGGCGAGCGGCCGCAATTCGGACGCGCTCCGCCTTGGTCCCGCCACGAGCGGGGGCAATGGCGGCGCCCACCGCAAGAGACCGCGGCGGGAGCCGGACCGGCCCGCCGCGGGACTGGAGATCGACGCGATGGTGATCTGGAGCGTGCTCTTCGGAGCCGGCGGGCTCGTCCTGCTGGCTCTCGGCGCGTTCACCGGGGCCGAGCTGCCGTTCTACATGCCGCTCTCGACGATCGGCATGGGGGCGGTGCTCTACCTCGCCCGCCACATCCCACGATTCCTGCGCCTGTTCGTTCAGATCCTCGCCGGAACGCACGCGCTCCTGCTCGGCCTCGCCGTCCTGGAGGCGGCCGGCCTCGTCCCGGCCCGCTTCGTCGCCTACATCCCGCCGGCCTCGATGCCGGTCGGCGCCACCGCCTTCGCCTTCCTGATCTACGGCGTGTCCTTCGTGCCGGTGATCGCGACCATCATGGGCATCGCCGACCGCTACTTCGAATCCCGGGCGGCGAGCCAGATCGACCTGCCCCTGATCGGCACCGTGCACGCCCGCGAGGGCACCATCGCGGCGACCTTCCTCGGCATCCTCATCGCCATCAACCTGGGCCAGGTGGCGCTCAACGTGCGCCTGAACTTCTTCTCGCGCGACCTGTTCAACTCGTTCCAGAACCAGGACGCGGCCGCCTTCTGGTACCAGCTCCTGTGGGTGTTCGTGCCGCTGGCGGCGATCTTCGTGGGGTCCAACCTGATCGAGCTGTGGATGCAGTACGTGCTGCGCATCCGCTGGCGCTCGTACCTCAACAACGTCTACGTCTCCGAGTGGCTCGGCGCCGGTACGCACTACCGCATGCAGCTCTCCGGCAGCGAGGCGGACAACCCGGACCAGCGCATCGCCGAGGACCTGCGCAAATACGTCGACCAGACCTACTCCCTGTCGATCGGGCTCCTCACCCAGTCGGCGACGCTCGTCTCCTTCATCGTGATCCTGTGGACCGTGTCGCGGGGCTTTACGCTGCCCGGCACCGACGTCCCGGTGCCCGGGCTCCTGGTGTGGATCGCGATCCTCTACGCGCTCGCCGGCACGTACTTCACCCACAAGATCGGCCGGCCGCTCATCGGGCTGAACTTCCAGCAGGAGCGCTTCGAGGCGGACTACCGCTTCTCCCTGGCCCGGCTGCGGGAATACGGCGAGCAGGTCGCGCTCCTCGACGGCGAACGGGCTGAGAAGGAGCGCCTCGCCGGGCGCTTCGCCAGCGTGGTGCGCAACTACATGGCGATCGTGCGCCGGTACATCAAACTCACCTGCTTCACCGCGAGCTACTTCCAGGCCAACGTGGTGGTGCCCTACCTCATCACGGCGCCGTACTTCTTCGCCGGCCGGATCACCCTCGGCCACATGCAGCAGACCGTCGGCGCCTTCAACCGGGTCGAGGCGGCGCTCACCTTCTTCATCTCCGCCTACACCACGCTCGCCGACTACAAGGCGGTGGTCGACCGCCTCACCACCTTCGAGGCCTCGATCGACAAGGCCCGGCCCCCGGCCGAGAAGGTCGCCGTGGCGCAGCCCCACCGCTCGGACGAGCTGCGTCTCGACAACGTCACGGTCTACCTGCCCGACGGCCGCCCGATCGTCGCCGCCGACGGCATCGCCCTGCGCCCGGGCGAGACGACCCTGCTGACCGGCCCATCCGGCTCCGGCAAGTCGACCCTCTTTCGGGCGATCTCCGGGATCTGGCCCTTCGGCGAGGGCCGAATCCTCACGCCGGACGGGGCGAGCATGATGCTGCTGCCGCAGCGGCCCTACATCCCGGTCGGCACGCTGCGGGGCGCGGTCGCCTACCCGGCGGTCCACGGCACCTACACGGACGAGGCGATCGTCGACGCGCTTCGGGCGGTCCGCCTCGAGCACCTCGTCGACCGCCTCGACGAGGACCGGACCTGGGCGCAGACCCTGTCGATCGGCGAGCAGCAGCGGCTCGCGGTCGCCCGCGCCCTCCTCGCCAGGCCCGACTGGCTGTTCCTCGACGAGGCGACCGCCGCCCTCGACGAGCCCCTGGAGAACGCGATCTACCGGATCATCCGGGAGCGCCTGCCGGACACGACCGTGGTGTCGATCGGCCACCGCTCCACGCTGCACGCCTTCCACGACCGGCGCATCGACATGCGCCGCCGGCCGGACGGGCTGTTCGCGCCGGTCGACCTGCGCGAAGCCGTTCCCGCCGAGTAGCGGTCCGGCTCGCTCTCAGAGGGTGCGCTCGAAGCGCAGCTCGCCCGCCTGCGTCTTGATCACGAGCTGGCCGGCGACGAGGTCCCAGGCGCCGGCATGGCGGAGCGCGGTCAGGAACTGCAGTTCCCGGTCCATCGTCGCCTTGTCGCAGGTGCGGTTCGTGAGCGCGAGCGGCCCGACCGCGAGCACCTGCTTCGGCAGGGGCCAGGCGGTGGCCGAATAGGTGCGGCAACCGCCGAAGCCGCGGGCGCGGAACTGCTCGTCCAGGCTGAAGGTCGGGCGCTCGCCGGGGAACGGCCGGCCGTTGAGGCTCACCGCCACCCAGGTCGACCGCGTCGGGAACTGCTTCTGCGCCTGCGGCGCCCGCGAATCCTGCTGCTGCTGTTGCTGCTGCTGCTGCTCGTCGACCCCGGGCCGGCGGCGTTGCGCGTCGGCCGGCGTGACGAGGGTCGCCGCCGCGAGGGAAGCGGCCGACGCGGCGGCGAGCGCGAGACGGAGCGCGGTCATGGAAGCCTCATGAAGGGGGCCGGAAACGCGCGGACCATAAGGGCGGCTCCCCCGGCGCGCAACGGGCCGGGGCGGCGCAGGATCACAGACGGGCGAAAAGGCGCTGCGACAGGGGATCGCTGGTCCGGAACACGTAGTCGAGGGCGCGCACGGTGACGTCGCCGGCCCCCGCCGCGAGAAGCGCCTCGACGAGGCCGAAGACCTGGCCGGCGGGGCAGCGCAGGACGAGCTCGCGCCCGTGCGCGGGCACCGCCAGGGTGGCGGCGAAGCGGCCGGCGAGCCCCTCGAGGTCCACGGGCCGGTCCGGGTCGAGCGCCGCCCGCACCTCGCGGCTGGTGCGCGCCTCCTCCTCCGCCGCGATGCGGCCGAGCACGGCGGCGGCCGCCGCCCGCGCCTCGGGGCTCCACGGGGCGCCGAGCGAGGCGACGAGATTCGCCTCGGAGCGCAGGATCACCCCGTCATCGAGCACCTTGAGAGCGTTGGCCGCGAGCGTCGCGCCGGTCGTGGTGATGTCGACGACGATCTCGGCGGTGCCGGCGGCGGGGGCGCCCTCGGTCGCGCCGAGGCTTTCGACGATGCGGTAGTCGGCGAGCCCGTGCTCGCCGAAGAAGCGGCGGGTCAGGTTCACGTACTTGGTGGCAACCCGCATCTTGCGCCCGTGGCGGGCGCGCAGGTCGACGGCGACCTCGTCGAGGTCGGCCATGCCGCGCACGTCGATCCAGGCCTGCGGCACCGCGACGACCACCGTCGCCTGGCCGAAGCCGAGGGGCGCGAGCATCTCGACCTGTGCGTCCGCGTCCGGGATGCTCTCGCGCACGAGGTCCTCGCCGGTGACGCCCAGATGGGCCTCGCCTGAGGCGAGCTTGGCCACGATCTCGGAGGCCGACAGGAACAGCACCTCGACCGCCGGCAGGCCGGCGACGGCGCCGCGGTAGTCGCGCGCCCCCCGACCCTGGGACAGGGCGAGCCCGGCCCGGGCGAAGAACGCGGCCGCGTTCTCCTGCAGCCGGCCCTTCGAGGGCACCGCGAGGACGAGGGTCACGGCGCCACCCCCAGCCGGTCGAGCCAGAAGGAGCAGCCGACCGCGGGCATCCCCCGCGGGGCGCCGAGATGCTGGAGCAGGCGGTCGTAGCGGCCGCCGCCGACCAGGGGCCGGCCGTCCCCGTCCGGATCGGCGATCTCGAAGATGAAGCCCGTGTAGTAGTCGAGGTTGCGGGCGAAATCGGCCCGGAAGCGGAACGCCGCGATGTCGAGCCCGCGCGCGGCCATGAAGCCGGTGCGCTCCTCGAGGGCGCCGAGGGCGCGTTCAACGTCGAGCCCCGCTTCGCGGGCGAGCGACCGGATCGCGGCGGCGGCCTCGTCGGGATCGCCGGCGACGGCGAGGTAGCGCCGCAGCACCGCCCGCGCCTCGTCCGGCAGGGCGCCGGAGCGGTTGGCCGAGCGGGCGAGGAAGCGCTCGGCGATCTCGCCGGCGCTGCGCCCCCCGACCGCCGAGATGCCGGCGATCGACAGGACGTCCTCGACGAAGGCCTTCGCCGCCTGCGGGTCCTGGCCCTCGATGGCGGCCAGAAGCCCCGCATGGGCGGTCTGGCCGTTCTCGGGCCGCTCGTCGAGGCCGCGTCCGGAGACGATCGCCCGCATCACCCGGCGCTTGGCGGCAGGGGCGAGCTTCAGCGCGTCGAGGACGGCGTGGAGCAGGGCCATGTCGCCGAGCTTCACCGCGGGCAGGCGGCGGAACAGGGCGAGCCCCTCCAGGGCGAGGGCGAGGATCTCGGCGTCGGCGGCGGCCGCATCCGTGCGGCCGATCGATTCGATGCCGGCCTGGACGAACTCGCCGGTCTCGCCGGCGCGCAGGCGGAAGACCGGGCCGAGATAGGCGCAGGCCGCGGGATCGGTGCCGCCCGCGGCGAGGTGCCGACGACAGACCGGGATCGTGTATTCCGGCCGCAGGCACAATTCGCGCCCGGTCGCGTCCTGGGTGACGAACATGCGCCGGCGGATGTCCTCGCCGGAGAGGTCGACGAAGATCTCGGCGGGCTGCAGGACCTGGGGCTCGACGCGCGCGTAGCCCTCGCGCGCGAACAGCGCGATCAGGTCCTCGCCCGTGCGTGGTCCGTCCATTCCCGCCTCCGGGCGTGGTGTTAGCAACGCCCGGCCGCCGGGGCGACCCTTTTCCGGCCCGAGGGTGAACGGGCCGAAAAGGGCCCGCTCAGGCCGCCTTGCGCTTGGCCTGGATCAGGCCGCGGTTCACGAGCGCCTCGGCGATCTGGACCGCGTTGAGGGCCGCGCCCTTGCGCAGGTTGTCGGAGACGCACCAGAAGGCGAGGCCGTTCTCGACCGTGATGTCCTCGCGGATGCGGGAGACGTAGGTGGCGTCCTCGCCCGCCGCCTCGTGCGGCGTGACGTAGCCGCCGGGCTCGCGCTTGTCGACGACCATGATCCCCGGCGCCGAGCGCAGGATCTCTCGGGCCTCCTCGGCGGAGAGCGGCTCCTCGAACTCGACGTTCACCGCCTCCGAGTGGCCGACGAAGACCGGCACGCGCACGCAGGTGGCGGTGAGCTTGATCTTCGGGTCGAGGATCTTCTTGGTCTCGGCCGTCATCTTCCACTCTTCCTTCGTGTACCCGTCCTCCATGAACACGTCGATGTGGGGGATCAGGTTGAAGGCGATGCGCTTCGGGAACTTCTTCTGCTGGACCTCCTGGAGCGAGTAGAGGGCCTTGGTCTGACGGTCGAGCTCGTCCATGCCGTCCTTGCCGGCGCCGGAGACCGACTGGTAGGTGGCGACGACCACCCGCTTGATCCTCGCGCGGTCGTGCAGCGGCTTCAGCGCCACGACGAGCTGCGCCGTCGAGCAGTTCGGGTTGGCGACGATGTTCTTCTTGGAGAAGCCGGCGACCGCGTCCCCGTTCACCTCGGGCACGACGAGCGGCACGTCCGGGTCGTAGCGCCAGGCGCTGGAGTTGTCGATGACGACCGCGCCCTGCGCGCCGATGCGGGGCGACCATTCCTTCGAGACCTCGCCGCCGGCGGAC
This sequence comes from Beijerinckiaceae bacterium, assembly GCA_035540795.1. Classification (GTDB taxonomy): domain Bacteria; phylum Pseudomonadota; class Alphaproteobacteria; order Rhizobiales; family Beijerinckiaceae; genus JAJKJG01. The sequence continues at coordinate 11,539 of DATLFZ010000350.1, forward strand.
ATCAGGCAGATGTCGACGTCCGAGAAGTCGTAGGTATCGAGGGCCTTGGTCTTGAGGATCCTGTCGCCGTAGGAGACCTCCGTGCCCTGGCTGCGGCGCGACGCGAGCGCGACGACCTCGTCGGCCGGGAAAGCGCGCTCCGCCAGGATGCCCAGCATCTCGCGCCCGACATTGCCCGTCGCACCGACGACGGCGACCTTGTAACCCATGGGAAGTCTCCTGTTCGCTCTCCCCATATAGGAGCCCCGCCGGGCGCTCGCCGCGGCTCGGGGAGAGGGGAACCGGGACGAGACGGATCAGACCGCGGTGGCGGTCGTCGCGACGGCTTTCGTTTTGGGCGCGTGCGTCACGGATCCAGGTTCCGGCCGGGAACTCCGGCACCATGGTGGAACACCGAGAGGCGCCGCGCTGTCAAGGGCCGCGGCGTTCGACCTTCGGGTCAGCGCCGCAGGCGCACCCCCAGGAGCCTGAGCCCCCCGAACAGGGCGGCGGCGTAGACCAGGAACCCGCCGAGGCCGAGGAGGGCGAGGCCCGCCTCCGCCCGCCAGGGCATCGGCGGCACGAGGGCGACGACCGGGCCGCGGCCGAGGACGGCGAACACCATCAGGAGGAGCCCGGCGCCGACCACGGCGGCGAGGATGCGCAGGAGCGTCGGGCTCGGCGCGGTCCAGTCGCGGCGATAGGCGAGGGCGAGGAGCAGCAGGAAATTGACCCAGGCGCCGATCGCGGTGGCGAGCGCGAGCCCCACCACCCCGAACGGGCCGATGAAGACGATCTTGAGCAGCACGTTGGCGCCGACCGCCGCGAGCGAGGCGACGAGCGGCGTCGTCGTGTCCGAGCGGGCGTAGAAGCTCGCCACCGCGGAGCGGATCAGCACGACCGCGGGGAGCCCGACCCCGTAGGCGGCGAGGACGGCGCCGGAGCGCGCCGCCGCCGCCGCGTCGAAGGCGCCGCGCCCGAACAGGGCGGCCATGATCAGGTCGGGGATGGTCAGGAAGGCGACGGCGAAGGGGGCGGCGAGCGCCAGCGTCAGCCCGACCGCCCGGTTCTGCGCCCCGTGCGCGCCGGCGACGTCGCCGGCGGCGATGCGCCGGCTCATCTCGGGCAGGAGCACGGTCCCGGCGGCGATGCCGATGACCCCGACGGGAAGCTGGTAGATGCGGTCGGCGTAGTAGAGCGACGACACGGCCCCGGTCGGCAGGAACGAGGCCAGGATGGTGTCGGCGAACATGGCGATCTGGACGCCGGCCGAGCCGACCACCGCCGGTCCCAAGGTGACGAAGAAGGCGCGCATGTCCGGGTCCAGCCGCGGCCGCTCTAGCTTCGGCGCGAGGCCGGCGCGGCGCGCGTCCGCCCACAGGAGCAGGAACTCGAGCACGCCGGCGACGGCGACGCCCCAGGCGGCGGCGTGCCCGGCGGTCGGGAACAGGAAGGCGAGGGCGAGCCCGCCGATCAGGGACAGGTTCAGCAGCACCGGCGCCGCCGCCGCCGCCGCGAAGCGGTCGTTCGCGTTGAGGAGGCCCGACAGCACCGTGACGAGGGTGATGAACAGGAGGTACGGGAAGGTGATCCGGGTCAGGGTCACCGCGAGCTCGAAACGCAGGGGGTCGTCGGCGAAGCCGGGCGCGAGCAGACGCACCACCCACGGCATGCCGACGAGGGCGAGGGCCAGCAGGCCCACCTGGATGACCAGCATCAGGGTGAAGATGCGGCTCGCGAAGAGCTGCGCGCGGGCGGCGGCGCCCTCGTTGAGGCGGGCGTAGGTCGGCACGAAGGCGGCGTTGAAGGCGCCTTCGCCGAAGATCGCCCGAAAGTGGTTCGGGATTCGCAGCGCGACGACGAAGGCGTCGGCGATGGGCCCGGTCCCGAGCACCGCCGCGATGATCACGTCCCGCACGAAGCCGGTGAACCGGGAGACGAGGGTCCAGCCGCCGACGGAAAAGATCTTCCGGAACATCAGGCGTGCAGCCGGCGGTCGTCCCGCACGAGGCCCTCGGCCGCCTCCGCCGCGCCGCCGATCCGCTCCGCGACCACGTAGAGCGGGCGCCGCTTCACCTCGGCGAAGATGCGCCCGACATATTCGCCGATGATGCCGAGGGACAGGAGCTGGATGCCGGAGAAGAACATCACCGAGACGATGAGGGACGGGAAGCCCGGCACGTCGGCCCCGAACAGGAGCGTGCGGATCGCGAAAAACAGCGCGGTCAGGAAGGCGAGGACCGAGATCAGCATGCCGACATAGGTCCACACCCGCAGCGGCACGGTGGTGAAGGCGGCGATGCCGTCGAAGGCGAAGCGGAACAGCTTGCGGAAGCTCCACTTGGTCTCCCCGTGCAGGCGCTCCTCGACCACGAAGGGCACGCCGGTCGACTTGAAGCCGATCCAGGCATAGAGCCCCTTGGAGAAGCGGGCCCGCTCGTGGAGCGTGCGCAGGACCTCGACCCCCTTGCGGTCGATGAGACGGAAATCGCCCGCGCCGGGGGGCAGGCTCGTCTCCCCGAAACGCTCGAACAGGCGGTAGAACGCGCGCGCGAAGCCGCGCTTCATCGGGCTCTCGCCGGCCCGGTCGGTGCGCTGGCCGAACACCATCACGTAGCCCTCGCGCCAGCGCTCGACGAAGGTCTCGATCAGCTCCGGCGGGTGCTGCAGGTCAGCGTCCATGATGACGACGGCGCGGCCGCGGGCGTGGTCGAGGCCGGCGGCGATGGCGACCTCCTTGCCGAAGTTGCGGCTGAACGAGACCGCCCCGACCCGGGGCTCGACGGCGTTGCGGGCCGTGATCGCCGAAAGGGTGTCGTCGGCGCTGCCGTCGTCGACGAACACGATCTCCCAGGCGCGGGTGATGCGCTCGAGGATCGGGATCACCCGGTCGCAGAGGAGGCCGATGTTCGGCCCCTCGTTGTAGACCGGGACGACGACGCTCAGTTCGATGTCCGACCCGTTCACGTCTATATCCTCGCGTGCCGCCGCCCGGAGCGGCCGGCCGCGGATAAGGGATTTCGGCTTGCCCCGCCACGTGGTTCTCTGCGCCGACGATTTCGGCCTGACGCAGGGCGTCAGCGAAGGCATCCTGGAACTCTGCCATAAGGGGCGCCTGTCGGCGACCGGCGCGATGACCAACCGGCCGTGGTGGCCCCGCCTCGCCGCCGAGCTGCACGCGTTCGAAGGCCGCGTCGCGGTCGGGCTCCACCTCAACCTCAGCACCGGGGCGCCGCTCGCGCCGATGCCGCATTTCGCGCCGCACGGGCGCTTTCCGCCCTTCGCCGCGACCCTGAAACGGGCGCTCGGGCGCGCCCTGCCCGCCGACGAGATCGCCGCCGAGATCGCGCGCCAGATCGAGGCCTTCGCGGCGGCGTTCGGACGTCCGCCCGATTTCGTCGACGGCCACCAGCACGTCCACGTGCTGCCGGGCATCCGCGGCGCCCTTTTGCGCGTCCTCGACCGTCTGCCGCGGGGGCCGGGCTTCTGGATCCGCGACCCGAGCGAGCGGGTCGGGGCCATCCTCGGACGCGGGGTCTCGGTGCAGAAGGCGCTGATCGTGCGCGGCCTCGCGACGGGGCTGCGCCGGGCGGCGCGCCGGCGCGGGATCGACACCAACGAGGGATTCTCGGGCTTCAGCCCGTTCGACCAGACCCTCGAGGCGGAGGTGGAGCGCCTGTTCGAGCGCTCCCTGGACCGCCTCGGCCGCCGACCGGTGGTGATGTGCCATCCGGGGCGCCCGGACGGCGAGCTCGCGGGCCTCGATCCGGTGACGGACACCCGCGCCCACGAGCTCGCCTATCTCGCCTCGCCGGCGTTCGGCGCGCTTCTGGCCGAGCGCGACATCGTCCTCGCGCCGCGACCGACCGCCCCCATGACCTGATCGACCGCGGACGGCGGGCACCGTCCTTCCCCTCCCCCGCTCGCGAAGCGAGTGGCGGGGAGGGGAAGGGGTGGGGGGAGATACAGGCGCCCGGCGCGAGCATGCCGGGTCCGGGACGAGGGCGGGTCAGGCGGCCTTCAGCGCGTCGCCTCGGCGAACATTTGCTCGACGTGTTCCCAATTGACCAGGTTCTCCATGAAGGCCTTGAGGTAGTCGGGCCGGCGGTTGCGGTAGTCGATGTAGTAGGAATGCTCCCACACGTCGCAGCCCAGAATCGGCTTCGCCCCGTGCACCAGCGGGTTCTCGCCGTTCGGCGTCTTCATGATCGTGATCTTGCCGTCCTTGACGGCGAGCCAGCACCAGCCGGAGCCGAACTGGGTCACGCCGGCCTGGATGAAGTCCTCCTTCATCTTGTCGACGGAGCCCAGATCCTCCTTGATCTTCTGCTCGAGCCGGCCCGGGATGGCGCCGCCGCCGTTCGGCTTCATCCACTGCCAGAAATGGATGTGGTTGTAGTGCTGGCCGGCATTGTTGAAGAGCGCCTGGTTCTTGCCGTAGGAGCCCTTGACCACCTCCTCGACGCTCTTGCCCTCGAGCTCCGAGCCCTTGAGGAGGTTGTTGCCGGTGTTGACGTAGGCCGCGTGGTGCTTGTCGTGGTGGTACTCCAGCGTCTCCTTCGACATGTACGGCTGCAGGGCGTCGTAGGCGTAGGGCAGGTCGGGGAGCGTGAACGACATCGGCCTCTCCTTGGTTTGTGCACGCCACAGCGCGCTTGCGCGTTGGTAGGTAAGCCCTGGCCGCGCGGCCGGCAACGGCGAAGCCGGGCTGCCGACCTGTTGCAAACGGGCGACAACGCTCTAGTGTGGCGCGCCTTTTCGGCCCCGGGGGACCCATGGTCATCGTGCTCTACCTCGTCGCCCTCGCGATGATCGCCGGCGGGGCGGCCGCGGCCGTCCAGGGCTACGGCATCATCCTCAACGAGCGCGGCTGGACCATGGTGATCGCGGGCACGACCGCCGCCGCCGGCGGCTTCGTCCTCCTCGGGCTCGCCGTGGTGGCGGGGCGGCTCGGCCGCGCCGTCGAGGAGCTCGCACGCCTGCGCGAACGCACCGGACGGCTCGATTTCCCGACGCCGCCGCTCCCGGCCCGACCGGAGGATCGCCCGGGCGTCGCGGCCGCCGCCGCGGGGGCGCTCGCGACGGCCGGGGCGAGGCCGCCGGAGGACGAGCGCGCCGTGATGAAGGCCGCCGACGTGATCCCCGAGCCGGCACCGGCCGCAGAGGCCTCGGCGGAGCCGGCACCGGCGACGGAGGCGCCGCCGGACGAGGCGGCGTCCGCCGGGGAACCGGACGCGACGCAGACGGATGCGCCCGCCGCGGCCCGAACGGAAGAAGAGGCCGCCGAGGGCGAGGCGGCGGAACCGGCGATCATCGGCAGCTACAGCTCGGGCGGCAACACGTACGTGATGTACGCGGACGGCTCCATCGACGCGGACACCCCGGACGGCCGCTTCCGCTTCAAGTCCCTCGACGAGCTGAAGGAATTCGTCGCGGCCGGCGGCGAGCGCCGCTGACCGGCGAAGCGCCCGCCCCTGCCCCGGACACGAAAAGCCGCCCGAAGGCGGCTGTCGATGCGGTCCGGATGGTGGGCGCGGCTGGGATTGAACCAGCGACCCCTACGATGTCAACGTAGTGCTCTCCCACTGAGCTACGCGCCCGCGGCGTGGCCGCGAAGCCGGCGATATAGCGGCTCCCCCGGAGGCGTGCAAGGCGGAACGGCGCGGCGCGCCGGGCCTCTCACCACCACAGAGCGGCGCCCTCGCGGGCCCGCTCGGATCCGGGCTCGGGCGCGCGCAGGGAGCGGTCGAGGGCGGTGAGCACCCGGCGGGTCGCCGCCTCGAATGCCGGCGAGGTCCTTTCGCGCGGGCGGGCGAGGCCGACGCGCAGCTCGTCGTCGATGCGGCCGGGCTTCGGGCGCATGACCACGGCGCGGTCCGCGAGCGCCACCGCCTCCTGCACGTCGTGGGTGACGAGCAGCACCATCGGCCGGCTCTCCGCCCACAGGCCGAGGAGGTGCTCGTGCAGGCTCGCCCGGGTGAAGGCGTCGAGCGCCGAGAAGGGCTCGTCGAGGAGGAGCAGCTTCGGCGCAGTGACGAAGGCCCGGGCGATGGCGACCCGCTGCTGCTGGCCGCCGGACAGCTCGCGCGGCCAGCGCCCGGCATGCTCGGGAATGCCGACCATTTCGAGGGCGTGCGCCACCTGCGCCCGGCGCTCGGGCGCCGGCACGTCCTCCAGACCGAAGGCGACGTTGTCGGCCACCGTGAGCCAGGGCAGCAGGCGCGGCTCCTGGAACACGATCCCGACCGCCGGATGCGGCTCGGTGATCGGCTGGCCGTCGAGGAGGATGGCCCCGGCGCTCGCCCGGTCGAGCCCGGCGATCAGGCGCAACAGGGTGGTCTTGCCGCAGCCCGAGCCGCCGACGAGGGCGACGATCTCGCCCTCGCCGACCGTGAGGGTCACGTCGGCGAGCGCCCGGGTGCCGTCCTGGTAGGTCTTGGAGAGGTGCTCGAGGCGCAGCATCACAGGCGCTCCCGGGCGGTGTCCTGCCAGCGCACGAGCGGGTTCGTCGCGGCGACGAGCAGGCTGTCCGCCGCCTTGCCGAGGAGGGCGAAGGCGATGATGGCGGCGAGGATCTGGTCGGGCTTGCCGAGCTGCTGGCCGTCGACCAGGAGGTAGCCGAGCCCCTCCGAGGCGCCCATGAACTCGGCCGCGACCACGAACATGAAGCCGAGGCCGAGCCCGGAGCGCAGGGAGACCAGCGTCGACGGCAGCACCGCCGGCAGGAGGATGCGCCGGGCGAGCTTCGCCCGCGACAGGCGGAAGACGCGCCCGACCTCCACGAGCTTGCGGTCGACCGACAGCACCGCCCCGGCGACGCCGAGATAGACGGGGA
>DATLFZ010000351.1:0-4039 GCA_035540795.1 Beijerinckiaceae bacterium
GCTCACCGGGGTGATAGACAAGCTCGTCGTCTACCCGGAAAACATGCGTAAGAACCTCGACCGGCTCGGTGGGCTGATCCACTCCCAGCGGGTCATGCTGGCGCTGACCCAGAGGGGCGTTTCGCGGGAGGACGCCTACCGGCTCGTCCAGCGCAACGCGATGCCGGTCTGGCGCGGCGAGGGCGACTTCCTCGCTCTCCTCCGCAACGACCCCGAGGTGGCCGCGGCCCTGCCGCCGGCGGAGCTCGAAGCGTGCTTCGACCTCGGCTACCATCTCAAGCACGTGGACACGATCTTCACCCGGGTTTTCGGGCGCACCGCGCAGGCTCGCGGCGGAGCCGACCTGTCGTAGTCCCGCGCGCTGAAGTGTGCTACAGTTGCCTCAAGAGCAGGTCCCTCGCATGGGAGGTGCTCATGAGACGGCGGGAGTTCATCGCGCTGCTTGGCGCTTCGGCGGCGATCCAGTCCTTCACGGCAGAGGCAAAGCATCAGCCGGGGACGTCGCACATCGGGGTCTTGTGGCCCCTCGATGAGGAACGAGTCCTCGAGGCGTTCCGGACCGGGCTCGGCGAGCTCGGCTACGTTGAAGGTCAGAACGTAGTCTACGAGTATCGCACCTCCCGGGGCGATGACGCGCTCCTGCCGAGATTGGCGGCCGATCTCGTGCGCCTGGAGGTGGATCTCATCCTCACGTGGGGCGTAACGGCCGGGCGTGCTGCCCGGCAGGCAACCGACAGCATTCCCATCGTCAACGGTTCGATGAGCGATCCCGTCCGGGCGAAGCTCGTCGAAAGTCTCGCGCGACCCGGCGGGAACCTGACGGGGCTGACGAGCGCCTCGCCGCATCTGAGCGTCAAGCGGCTGGAACTGCTCCGCGAGCTCGTACCGGGCCTCTCCCGCGTGGCGGCGCTCGCCACGCCGGCACCGACCGCGTCTTTCGGTTTGCGGGAGACGGAAGCGGCGGCCAGATCTCTCGGCATCGAGCTCAAGCCCGTCGTCGTGGAGCGCCCCGAGCAGCTCACGGAGGCATACGCCGCGATGGCGCGCGGGGGTGCCGGCGGTCTGGTCGTCCTCCCCGACCTGATGTTCGACCAGCACAAGAACCGGCTCATCGAGCTCGCGGTCAGGTACCGCCTTCCGGCGATCTACTACGCGAGAGCGTTCGTGGAAGCAGGCGGTCTCATGTATCATGGGTCGAGCTTCGTGGATCAGTTCCGGCGCGCCGCGAGCCTGGTCGACAAGATCCTCAAAGGGGAACGGCCGGGCGACCTTCCAGTGGAGCAACCGGTGAGGTTCGAGCTGGTCATCTCCGCGGCGGCGGCCGATGCGCTCGGCCTGAACATCCCACCCATGCTCCTCGCCCGCGCCGACGAGGTGCTCGAATGAGGCGGGTGCTCGAAGCCGGTCGGGTCTCCCATCGACGCCAGCATCGACCGCGGGCGGCACCGGGTGCCGGATGAGTTCGATTGCCCGCGGCCGACCCTCGATGCTCGCCTGCACCGCGCAGGCTTGAAGCTTGGCCATCTTCACCCCATGATCGACGGTGCATCAATCGTGACGACCGAAGGTGACGCGTATGGATCGCCTTCTGGAGGTGGCACTCGCGCGCGTGGTGAAGCGCGGCTCGCTCGAGGTGGTGACCGCGGGCGGCCGGCGCCGGACGTTCGGCGACGGCACGAGCCCTCGGGTGAGGATCCGGTTCGCGGATCGCGGCGCGGCCCGCGCGCTCCTGCTCGATCCCGAGCTCGCCCTCGGCGAGCTCTACACGGACGGCCGGCTCGTCATCGAGCGCGGCGCGCTCCTCGACCTGCTCCAGCTCCTCCTGCAGGACACCGGCGGGCACCTGGACGGCCTGCCGCTCGGGCTCCTGTACCGCGCGCGGGCGGCGCTCCGGCGCTTCGTGCGCCGCAACACGCCCCGGCGGGCGCGCCGTAACGTCGCCCATCACTACGATCTCGACGACCGGCTCTACGCCCTCTTCCTCGATGCCGACCGGCAATATTCCTGCGCCTATTTCGAGCGGCCGGACCAGAGCCTCGAAGAGGCGCAACTCGCCAAGAAGCGGCACATCGCGGCAAAACTCCTGCTCGAACCCGGGCAGAGGGTCCTCGACATCGGGTCGGGCTGGGGCGGCCTCGCCCTCTACCTGGCGGAGGCCGGCAGCGCGGGGGAGGTCAGGGGCGTCACCCTCTCGCAGGAGCAGCTCGGGGTCGCCCGCCGCAGGGCGGAGGAGCGCGGCCTCTCCCGCGCCGTCGCCTTCGACCTGCGGGACTACCGGGCCGTGCAGGACCGGTTCGACCGCATCGTCTCGGTCGGCATGTTCGAGCATGTGGGGCTCGACGATTACGACACCTTCTTCGGCACCCTGAACCGGCTCCTCGCCGAGGACGGGGTCGCCCTCGTCCACACGATCGGACGGACCGGCGCCCCGGGCCCGACCAATCCCTGGCTCGAGCGCTACATTTTTCCCGGGGGCTACCTGCCGAGCCTGTCCGAGATCGCCCCGCCGATCGAGCGCGCCGGGCTCATTCTGACGGACGTGGAGGTGCTGCGGCTGCATTACGCCGACACGCTTCGCCTCTGGCGCGAGCGCTTCATGGCCCGGCGCGCCGAAGCGGCCGCGCTATACGACGAGCGCTTCTGCCGGATGTGGGAGTTCTACCTCGCCGGCTGCGAGGCGGTGTTCCGCTGGTCGGACTGCGTCGTGTTCCAGCTCCAGCTCGCCAAGCGCAACGACGTGGTGCCCCGGACCCGCGACTACATCGCCCGGCGGACGGAGGCGCTCCGGCGCGCCGAGACCAAGGTCTCCCGCCTGCCCGAGCGGATCGCCCGGCCCGCCCGGCGCGTGCGCGAGCGCTCGGAGAAGCGGGCCTGAAGGGCCCCTCAGCCCGTCTTCAGGCCGCGGGTGCGCGGCTCCTGCGTCATCGGCTTGGGGCCGGGGGAATCGAGCGGTTCCCGCCGGGTGCGGGTCGCCTCGGCGTCCTCCGGCGCCGGCCGGGGCGTGCCGGGGTCCGGGTCGGACGGCTTGCCTGCGGGCCGGTTCACCATGTCCTTGTTCGTCATCGGAGCCTCGCCTGCGCGTTGAAAGGGGGTCGCCCCGGCCGGGGCCGCGCCCGCCGACTTTCGATCAAGCTCGGCAGTGAGGGCGGTCAGACCTGAGGCGGCCGGGGTACAAACCTTACCTCTTACATGGGGGACAAGTACAATCCCGCAGGAAAACTTCCGGTTCCCGGAAAATGACTTGGCCGGCCGCGGAACTATCGAATCGGCGGTGGGTTGTTCAGGTCTAAAGACAATCGCCAAGGAGGCAGAATATGGCGACAGGAGATTCCACCTCCAAGCGCGGCTTCGCTTCGATGGATGCCGAGCGGCAGCGGGAGATCGCCAGCAAGGGCGGGCGTAGCGTCCCGGCCGAGAAGCGCTCTTTCTCTCAGGATCGCGAGCTCGCCTCGGAGGCGGGACGCAAGGGCGGCCAGGCCTCCGGCGGAAGCCGCGGGCCTCAGGAGTAGCCCTCCCCTTCCACCCCCCGAGCCCAGGGCCGTCCATCGCGACGGCCCTGGTCTTTTTGGGCCCTCGCGCCGGCTCGGGGCACGCGTTCGCGGCGCGGCGCCCTGCGCCCGCGCCGGCGACGGGATCGGAGCTCAGCGGGCGGCGTGGACCATGCGCGGCGGGGGCGCGAGATCGGACGGGATCAGAAGGTTGCGCCGCACGAGATAGGGGCAGATCACGTCGTCCTGGTGCCGCGGCGCGACGAGGCCGCTCACGCGGGACGCGACCCGCGTCTCCTCGCCGTGATGGGCGCTCGACTGGTGGATCAGCTCGAGCGGCAAGTCCTGGCCGCAGAACACCCCCTCGAAATCCCGTGTCGAAGCCATCGCGCCCTCCCGCGCAACCCGAGCCGACAACGCCGCGCTTGCGCCCCGAGTTCCGGACCCTCGCGCCCGGCGGCCAACGCTGCGCATGCCCCTCTCCGGCCCTCGCGCCCGACCCTCTTCCGCGCCCGAAGGGCGTGAGGGCCGGAGAGGGGCATGCGCAGCGT
>DATLFZ010000352.1:0-2034 GCA_035540795.1 Beijerinckiaceae bacterium
GTGCGGGCGAGGAGGAGGGACTCGTCCCCGACCTCGTCGGGGCCGTGGCCGGGCTCGACCCGCACCGGCCCGGCGAGGCGCCCGCCGTAGCCGCGGGTGAGGAAGGCCGGCCGGTGCCCCGCCTCCTTCAGGAGGCGCGCCAGGGCGAGCGCCGTCGGCGTCTTGCCGGCGCCGCCCGCAGTGAAATTGCCGACGCAGATCACCGGCAGCCCGGCGCGGGCGCCCGGCCGGCGCAGGCGCGCCGCGGCGACGCCGCCGTAGACCGCCGCGAACGGCTGCAGGAGGCGGGCCGGCACCGAGGGGGCGGTCCACCAGAAGGCGGGGGCTCTCAAGGGGCGGCCCGCCGCAGGTCCGGGCTCGGCAGATAGGGCTCGATCGCCCGCAGGGTCCGGTCGAGGGCGCCGCCGAGGGCCTCGACCGCGTCCCCGGCCGCCCGGGCCATGTCCCGGGTCAGGCCCGGATCGGGGAGGAGGTCGGCGAGGCTGCGGGCGAGGGCGTCGGCATCGGGCACCGGCAGGGCGCCCCCCGCCCGGTCGATCGCGGCGTAGACGTCGGCGAAGTTGTGGACGTGCGGCCCGTGCAGGATCGCGGCGCCGAGCTTCGCCGGCTCGATCGGGTTCTGCCCCCCGTGCGGCACGAGGGAGCCGCCCATGAACGCGAGGGGCGTGAGCCGGTAGAACAGCCCGAGCTCCCCGACCGTGTCGGCGATGTAGACCTGCACGTCCCTGTCCGGACGGCCGCCCTCGGAGCGACGGGCGTAGGCGAGCCCGGCCGCGGCGGCGAGGGAGGCCACCTGCGCCCCCCGGACCGGGTGCCGGGGCACGATGATGGTGAGCAGGTCCGGGCGCTCGGCGAAGGCGGCGTGGGCCGCGAGCACCGCCTCCTCCTCGCCCGGATGGGTGCTCGCCGCCACCCAGACCGGGCGCCCGGCGACGAGGCCGGACAGCTGCCCGAGGACGCGCGGATCGGCCGGGGGCGGGCTCACGTCGAACTTGAGATTGCCGGCGACCGCGACCGGCGCGCCGAGCCGGGACAGCCGCTCCGCGTCGGCCTGGCTCTGGGCGAGGCACAGGGCGAAGCGCGACAGGAGGGCCGTCGCGGCCTCCGGCACCTTCTGCCAGCGCCGCGCCGAGCGCTCGGAGAGCCGGGCGTTGACGAGCACGATCGGCACGCCGCGCCGGTCGAGCTCGGTGAGCACGTTCGGCCAGATCTCGGATTCGGCGAACAGGACCAGGTCGGGCCGCCAATGGTCGAGGAAGCGGCGCACCCACCGGGGCACGTCGACCGGCAGGAACTGGTGCACCGCGCCCGGCGGAAGGCGCCGGCTGAGAAGCTCGGCCGAGGTGCGGGTCCCGGAGGTCAGGAGCAGGTTCAGCCCCCGCCGGGTCAGGCGCTCGCCGAGGGGAAGGAGGGAGAGGGTCTCGCCGATGCTCGCCCCGTGCAGCCACACGAGCGGCCCTTCGGGGCGCGGCGCGGTGGCGATGCCGCGCCGCTCGCGCCGCCGCTGCGGGTCCTCCTTGCCGCGCCGGGTGCGCCAGAGCAGGAGCGCGACGGCGGCCGGTTCGAGAAGAGCCGTTCCGGCCCGGTAGAGCCAGAGGGGCGCCGGCAGGGCGCCGCTCACGCGGCCCGCTCCCGCCCGAGCCGACGGCCGAGCTTCGCCCCGGGGTCCTGCGCCCCGACGAGGGCGTAGGCGCGGCCGTGGACCCGGTCGAGCCCCTCCTCGACGGCCCGGCGGGCCTGTTCGAGGGCGGCCTCGTCCGCGTCCCGCGGCACGAAGATCGGCGCTCCGAGCACGATGGCGCCGCGCCCGAAGGGCAGGCCGATGCTCGCCCGGTCCCAGCTCTTGAAGACGAGCCGCCGGCTCGTGACGACGGCCACCGGCACGATCGGCCGGCCCGAGAGCCGGGCGAGGGCGACGATGCCGGGCCCGCACACCCGGGCGATCTTCGGCACGTCCGCGGTCAGCACCACCATCTCGCCCCCGGCGAGGGCCCGCAGCATGGCCCGCAGCGCGGAGGCGCCGCCCTTCTCGCG
>DATLFZ010000353.1:0-10432 GCA_035540795.1 Beijerinckiaceae bacterium
GGCCTCGTCCCGGCCGGAGGCCGCTACTCGGCCGGGACGAGGCCCGGGGCCGGCTTGCCGGGGCGGGCGGCCTGGGCCGCGCGCAGCCGCTCGATCTCCGCCTTGAGGGCGCCGAGCTCGGGCAGGTCCTTGGGACCGGCGAGCTCGGGATGGGCCTCGGTCTCCATCTTGCGGATCGCGGCGTGCATCCACACGAGGCTCGCGGCCACGATCACGAAGAGGAGCATGAAGCAGGAGGTCCACACGCCGACGAGGTCGTTCATGAACCCGAAGGCGATCGGCAGGACGAAGCCGCCGAGGCCGCCGATCAGGCCGACCACGCCGCCGACCGCGCCCACCCGGTTGGGGTAGTAGACCGGGATGTGCTTGTAGACCGCCGCCTTGCCGAGGCTCATGAAGAAGCCGAGCGCGAAGATCAGGATCGTGAAGGGGACGAACCCGATCGCGATCGTGAACTCGATCGGCCCGCGGATGCCATTCACCACGTAGTGGGTGGCCGGGTACGACAGGAGTAAGGCGCAGACCAGCGAGCCGATGAAGGTCCAGTACATGACCTTCCGCGCCCCGTACTTATCCGACAGGGTCCCGCCGAGGATCCGGAAGATGGAGCCGGGGATCGAGTAGGCGGCGGCGAGCCAGCCGGCCGTGACGATGTCGAGGCCGTAGACGCCGGTGTAGTAGCGCGGCAGCCACAGCGCGAGCGCCACGAAGCCGCCGAACACGAAGAAGTAGTAGAGCGAGAAGCGCCAGACCTGCATGTTGGCCAGCGGCGCCAGCATGGCCGAGAGCGGCTCGGGCTTGACGCCGGCGGCGCGGCGCCGGGCGAGGTCCGGGTCGTCCTTCGTCATGACGAAGAACACGACCGCCATGACGACGAGGCCGGCGGCCCAGATCTGCGCCACCGCCTGCCAGCCCCAGGCCACCATCACGAGCGGGGCGAGGAACTTGGTCACCGCCGAGCCGACGTTGCCGGCCCCGAAGATGCCGAGCGCCGTGCCCTGCTTCTCCTTCGGGAACCACTTCGACACGTAGGTGATGCCCACCGCGAAGGACCCGCCGGCCACGCCGACGCCGAGCGCCGCGAGGAGGAAGGTCGGGTAGTCGTAGGCGTAGGTGAGGAGGAAGGTGGCGAGCGCCGCCGACAGCATCACGCCCACGTAGACGAGACGCCCACCGTACTGGTCCGCCCAGATGCCGAGCATCAGGCGCACGAGCGAGCCGGTCAGGATCGGCGTGCCGATCAGCAGGCCGAACTGGGTGTCGTTGAGGCCCAGGTCCTTCTTGATCTGGACGCCGATGATGGAAAAGATCGTCCAGGCCGCGAAGCAGACCGTGAACGCGATCGTGGAGAGCCAGAGCGCCCGGCTCTGGTCCCCAGAAGAGAGGTTGTCTTGCTTGATCATGGCTCATACCCGAGCGCCGCGACCGCTCACGGGTCCGGCTGCCGGGCGAGAGTCACGAATCGGGCATGCGGCGGGGTTGACTCAGATCAAGGTTTGGTTGCTGGAGAACCCGACTAGTTATACTACGTAGTGCTTGTTTGATCTTGATCCGCGCTGTTCTTGAGCTTGTTCGTCATCTCGATTGATAATTATCAAACAGAACCGGGATGGAAAGCGAGCGGGGCATGCGGGAGTTCGACGCCGATCCGATCCGGAGCACGCCCCTGTTCCGGGACGTGTCCGATACGTCCTTCGCGGCGCTCACGGGAGCCGCGTTCCTGCAGCGCTTCCCGGCCAACGTCCAGCTGATCGAGGAAGGCGAGCCGGCCGACTTCCTGCACGTGGTCGTGGAAGGCCTCGTCGAGCTGTTCGCCCGGCACGAGGGGCGCGAATCGACCCTCGCCTTCGCCCGCCCGCCGGCGACCTTCATCCTCGCCGCCGTCGTCTCGGACCGGGTCTACCTGAAATCCGCCCGCACGCTCGCGCCGAGCCGCATCCTGATGATCCCGGCCGAGACCGTGCGCACCGTGTTCGAGACCGACACCGGCTTCGCCCGGGCGGTCGTGCGCGAGCTCGCCCTGCGCTACCGGGACCTCGTCAAGGAGCTCAAGACGCTGAAGCTGCGCACCGGCACGGAGCGCCTCGCCAACTGGCTGCTCGCCGCCGACCTCGAGGCGGGCGGGCCGGGCCAGATCCGCCTGCCCTGCGAGAAGCGCACGCTCGCCTCCCGCCTCGGCATGACCCCGGAAAACCTGTCGCGGGCCTTCGCCGCGCTCGCCGGCCACGGCGTTTCCATCAAGGGCCGGGACGTCCGCCTCGACCGGCGGGTGCTGGAGGCCTTCGGGAAACCGAGCCCCCTCATCGACGATTTCAAGATCTGAACCGCCAAGGAGACCCCGATGACCCGTCCCGACGATCTGCCCTCCGGAGCCGGCGAGGTCGCCCGCGCCTACCCGAAGGTCTGGGAGGCCTATGCCGCCCTCGGCAAGGCCTGCTCCGAATCGGGCCCGATCGACGGGCGCACCGCCCGCCTCGTCAAGCTCGCGCTGGCGATCGGCGCCCTGTCGGAGGGCGCCGTCCATTCGCATACCCGCCGGGCCATCGAGGAGGGCCTGCGCAAGGAGGAGCTGAAGCAGGTGGCGCTCCTCGCCATCCCGACCCTCGGCTTCCCGCAGGGCGTGAAGGCCCTGACCTGGATCGAGGACGTCACCGACGCCTCCACCGACGAGGGGCCGCTGCGCGCCTGAGCCTCCGACGCTGGCGTTCGGGTCGGAGCCTGCTAGAAGCGGGCGCCGACGGAGGAGCCTATGGGCGTCATCGACTTCTCGCGATTCGTGGACGAACTCGCCACCCTCTCGGGCCAGGCGATCCTGCCCTTCTTCCGCTCCTCGCTCGCCGCCGAGGACAAGTCGGGCGGCGGCGTGTTCGACCCGGTCACGGAAGCCGACCGCGCCGGCGAGGCGGCCATGCGCCAGCTCATCAAGCGCACCTTCCCCACCCACGGCATCGTCGGGGAGGAATTCGGCGACGAGCGCGCCGACGCCGAGTACGTCTGGGTCCTCGACCCGATCGACGGCACCAAATCCTTCATCGCCGGCTTTCCCCTCTGGGGCACCCTGATCGGGCTCACCCGCAACGGCCGCCCCGCCTTCGGCCTGATGCACCAGCCCTTCACGGGGGAGCGCTTCTCCGGGGACGGCGGCAGCGCGGTGTGGCGCGGCCGCACGGGCGAGCGGCGCCTCAAGGTGCGCCGCTGCGCGTCCCTGTCCGACGCGGTCATGTCGACGACGAGCCCGGGGCTGTTCTCGCCCACGCTGCGCCCGGCCTACGACCGGGTCGAGCGCGAGACCCGCCTCGCCCGCTACGGCACCGACTGCTACGCCTATTGCATGCTGGCCGCCGGCCACATCGACCTCGTGATCGAGGCCGGGCTCAAGCCGCACGACATCGTCGCGCTGATCCCGATCATCGAGGGTGCGGGAGGGATCGTGACGACCTGGAGCGGCGACTCAGCCGCCCGCGGCGGCTCGATCGTCGCCGCCGGCGACCGCCGGGTCCACGAGGCCGCCCTCGCCCTTCTGTCCGGCTGAGCGGCCGAAGGCCCGGTCCGGGGTGCCGGGCACGAAGGCGTCGAAGGCGGCCCAGAACAGGTCCCGGATCTCGTCGCGCTCCATCAGGATCTCGTGCAGCGCCCCCGGCAGGACGATGGCGTGGCCGGCCTTGAGCCGCGCCGCGAAGCGCTCGATCGCCGGGGTGGCGCAGATCGGGTCGGCCCCCGCCGCGACCACCAGCGTCGGCACCCGCACCTCCCGGGGGAAGCGCGGGTCGACGAAGCGGGCCATCAGCCGGTAGGCGGCGTCGAGCCAGGCCAGCGTCGGGTCGCCGATGGCCCCGTCGCCGAGGGCCGCCATGGCGGCGGCGTTGCGCGCGTAGCGCCGGGGATCGCTGGTCAGCCGGTTGCCGGAAAACGGATTCGTGGCGATCGAGGTCTCGCCGCCGCTCGGCACGAAGTTGCGGCCGAGGCCGAACAGCGTCAGCAGCCGGGCCGCAAAGGCGGTCGCCTTCGGCGCCTTGACCATGCACAGGTCGATCATCGGCGTCGTCGCGACGAGACGATCGAAGGGCAGCCGCTCCTGCTGGGCGGCGAAGAGCGCGATCGCCCCGCCCATGGAATGGGCGAGCCCGAAATGCGGGCGCGGCATGAACGGTTCGAGCACCTGCGCGCGCACCGCCTCGAGGTCGCGCAGGTAGTGGGCGAAGTCGCGCACGTGGCCCTTGCGGGGGTTCTTGACCTCCCGCTCCGAGCGGCCCTGGCCCCGCCAGTCGAACGCCACCACGGAGAAGCCCCGCCGGCGCAGCTCCCCGATCGTCTCGAAGTATTTTTCGATCGCCTCGGCCCGGCCCTGCAGGATGCACACCGTGCCCCGCTCGATCGGCGTCGAGGGGCGCCAGCGGGCGGCGCGCAGGCCGAGGCCGTCCTCCGTCGACAGGCGCATCGGCACCGCGCCGGGCGGGACCGGGTTCTCCGGGATGCCGACGAGGTCGACCAGAATGTCCGAGCGGGCGCGCCGGTCGGGGGCCGGATCCGCAGGGGGGGCGTTCGTCTCCATGGCGCGCTCCGGCATCTTGACCGCGAAAAAGCCTATCCCATCTTTTCAGGGCGCCGGCCACGCTGGCGGCGCGAAACCCGGTCCGGCCCCCTCGGGGCGGACCCGATGCATGTCGCTTCACGGAGGATATGCCATGCGACAGTTCGATCTCTCTCCCCTCTACCGCAACACGGTCGGCTTCGACCGCATGTTCTCGATGCTCGACCAGCTCGTCGGCGTCGACGCCCCGTCCTACCCGCCCTACAACATCGAGCGCACCGGCGAGAACGCCTACCGCATCTCGGTCGCGGTGGCGGGCTTCTCCGAGGCCGATCTCGCCATCGAGGTGAAGGAGAACGCCCTCTCGATCCGCGGCGACAAGGCGACCCAGGACAACGAGCGCCGCGAGGTCCTGTACCAGGGCATCGCCGCCCGCAGCTTCGAGCGCCGCTTCCAGCTCGCCGACGGGGTCCAGGTGACCGGCGCCCGCCTCGAGAACGGGCTCCTGCACGTCGACCTCGTGCGCGAGATCCCCGAGGCCAAGAAGCCGCGCACCATCGCCATCACGACCAAGTCCGCGCCCAGGACCATCGAGGGCGCGGCCGAGGCCGCCTGAGCGGTCCGGCCGGACTTTTCGGAAGGCGCCCTTCGGGGCGCCTTTTTCGTTTCGGCTATTGGGTGGGCTCGTCCGGCTTCGGCAGCACCGGGGTGACGCCTTCGATCACCCGCACCTGCCGCGGCGGCGAGGATTCTTGGCGCGGGGCGGGGGCGGATTCGGCCGCCTTCGTCTCCGCGGGCGGCGGGCTTTCGGCGGCGGGCTTCGGCGCCGGCGGCGCGGCCGCGGGGGCAGGCGGCTTCGCAGGCGCGGCAGGCGCGGCCTGCCGGGTCGGGCGGGCCGGCTCCGTCGCCGGTGCGGCCTCCCGGGGCGTGGCCGCGGGCGGCGCCGGGACCGGCTCGGCGGGCCGGCTCTGGGCGGGGGGCGCGTCGGGCGTCGCCGCCCGGGCCGCCGGAGCGGCCGGACGAGGCTGGCCCTCCGGCCGGGCGGCGGAGCGCGGCGGCTCGGCGCGGGCGGGCGGCTCGGCGCGAACGGGGGGTTCGCCACGGGCCGGCGGCTCGCCGCGAACCGGCGGCTCGAAGCCCGGCTCGATCCGGCCGGCCCGGTCCGGGCCCCGGCCGAAGCCCGGCGCCGGCAGCGGCGTGACCTCCATCGGCTCGTCCCACTCGTCCTCGAAAACGGGTCCGCGGTCGAACCGGCCGTCAGGGATGTCGCGGGGCGGGAGCAGGCGGCCGGCGCGCCGGTCCTCGAAGCCGCGCCGGTCCTCGAAACGCGGGTCGCCGCGCGGCCCCTCGAAGCGGGGATCGCCCCAGCGCTCGAACCGCTCCGGCATCTCCCGCGGGCGCGGCGCATCGAGCACGGTGCGCGAGACCAGCGCCCCGTCGAAGGCGTCGACCACGACCCGCACCCGCAGGCCGCGGGGATCGACCCAATGGATGACGTATTCCGCGCCGGTGAAGCGGGGCCGGCCGATCTCGAGATAGCCCTCCCGCATCAGCGCGCGCACCACCGCCTGCAGGGGCAGCGGCGCGGCGCCGAACCCGACCTGCGCGGCGGCGGGCCAGGCGAGAAGGCCGGCGGACAGGGCGAGCGCCTGCGCGAGACGCAGCGGAAGCCTGGTCATGCATTCCCCTTGTGCATTGTTGGGGCGCAGCCTCGCGGGCAATTGCGGCGCCCCTACGGCGGCGCGGGGCTATTTCCCTTCCGCGACCGCGAGGAACCGACCGACCAGGTCCTCCTGTGTGACGAAGGAGGCGACGAGGCGCACGAGCGTCTCGTCCGGCCCGATCCGCTCCTCCGGGGCCAGGCTGACCGGCGACCAGGGATGGTAGACGGCGCCCGCGGCGCGCAGGCGCTCGTCGACGGCCCGCGGCAGGATCGGAAAAACCTCGTTCGCCTCGCACGGCCAGGCGAGGCGGATGCCGAGCCGCCGCAGCCCCGCCGCGAGGCGGGACGCCATGCGGTTGGCGTGGCGGGCGTTGTCGAGCCAGTGATCTTCGGCGAGGTAGCCCTCGAACTGGGCCGCGAGCAGGCGCCCCTTGGAGAGGACGTGGCCCGCCCGCTTGCGCCGGTAGCCCAGCGTCTCGGCGAGGGCCGGGTCGAAAACCACGATCGCCTCGGCGGCGAGGCAGCCGTTCTTGGTGCCGCCGAAGGAGAGGATGTCGATCCCGGCCTTCCAGGTCATCTCCGCCGGGGTGCAGCCGACCGCGACGAGGGCGTTGGCGAAGCGGGCCCCGTCCATGTGCAGGCCGATCCCGTGCGGCCGGCAGGCCTGCGCCAGCGCGGCGATCTCGTCCGGCCGGTAGACGAGGCCGCTCTCGGTCGCCTGGGAGATCGACAGGGCGCGGGGCGGCATCTGTCGGTAGGACGGCTTCAGCCAGGCGAGGAACGCTTGCAGGGTTTCGAGCCCGATCTTGGCGCCCGTCCCTGGCAAACCCATCAGCTTGCCGCCGTGCATGTAGAATTCGGGCGCGCCGCACTCGTCCTCCATGACGTGCGCTTCCTGGTGGCACACGCAGGCTCCCCAGGGCGGCACCATCGCGGCGATGGCGAGCGCGTTCGCGGCCGTCCCCGTCGCGACGAGGGAGACCGACACCTCACGCTCGAAGATCTCCGAAAAGCGCCGCTCGACCCGAGCGGTGATCGGATCGGCCCCGTAGGCGGGGAGCGGGCCGTCGTTGGCGCGCACGAGCGCGTCGAGCACCGAGCGGCTCGCGCCCATCACGTTGTCGCTGGCGAAGTTCATGGATGTCGGGTCTCCTCGCGGGCAACGTCGCCGGGGAGGGCTTCGAGTCAAGGCCCTGCCCGTTCGTTGCGGGTCGGCCCCTCCGGTTGAAAGAAATTGTCGCCGGAGCGACATTATCCGGCTTGTCTCTTGCCGGGCTTTCTGGCAGGTTGGCGAGATAGGACAGTAAGACTGTCCCATTCGGGCGCGAGGACGCCATGGCTGGACGAAACCGCAAAGCCGCCGAAGCGGCACGGGCGCGCCTCGGCTGAACGGCCGCGGCCGCCCGCGGGGTGCGGGCGGGGCGTGCGGCCCGGATCCTCGACCAAGCCGGGTCCCGGTCGGACCCGCAGCCGCCGGACCGAGTTGAACGCTTTCTTCGGGGTGAGCGCCATGGGCGAGCGGAAGAACGACAAGCCGGACGCGGACCGGCCGGAAACGGCGGGCCAGCCGAAGGAGCGCGCGCCGAAGCCCCGGACGGAAGCCCCGGTCGTGCGCGATCCGGCTCTGCCCGAGCCGCAGGGGCTCTACGACCCCGCCCAGGAGAAGGACGCCTGCGGCGTCGGCTTCATCGCCGACATGAAGAACCGCAAGAGCCACGCCATCGTCGAGCAGGGTCTCGCCATCCTGAAGAACCTCGCCCACCGGGGCGCGGTCGGCGCCGACCCGATGATGGGCGACGGCTGCGGCATCCTGGTGCAGATCCCGCACGAGTTCTTCGCGGCGGAATGCGCCGCGTTCGGCTTCGCGCTGCCGGAGCCGGGCTGCTACGGGGTCGGCCACCTGTTCATGCCGCAGGACGAGGCGGGCCGCGCCCTCGTCACCGAGATCGTCGAGAAGGCGATCCGCGACGAGGGGCTCGTGCTCCTCGGCTGGCGCGACGTGCCGGTCGACAGCGGCGTTCTCGGCGACAGCGTCAAGGCGACCGAGCCGGTGCACCGCCAGCTCTTCGTCGGCCGGCCCAAGAGCATCGCCGACGAGGAGACCTTCGAGCGGCGCCTGTTCATCGCCAGAAAAGTGATCTCGAACGCGGTCTACGACATGAAGGACGAGCGCACGAAGGGCTATTACCCGGTCTGCCTGTCGTGCCGCACGATCGTCTACAAGGGCATGGTGCTCGTCACGCAGCTCGGCGGCTACTATCGCGACCTGTCCGACCCGCGCTTCGAGAGCGCCCTCGCCCTCGTCCACCAGCGCTTCGCCACCAACACTTTCCCGACCTGGCAGCTCGCCCATCCCTATCGGATGGTCGCCCACAACGGCGAGATCAACACGCTGCGCGGCAACGTCAACTGGATGGCGGCGCGCCAGGCGAGCGTCGATTCCGAACTGTTCGGCAACGACATCTCCAAGCTGTGGCCGATCTCCTACGAGGGCCAGTCGGACACCGCCTGTTTCGACAACGCCCTCGAGTTCCTGGTGCGCGGCGGCTACCCCCTCGCCCACGCCATGATGATGCTGATCCCGGAGGCCTGGGCCGGCAACCCGCTCATGGACGACGACCGGCGCGCCTTCTACGAGTACCACGCCGCCCTGATGGAGCCCTGGGACGGGCCGGCGGCGATCTGCTTCACCGACGGGCGCCAGATCGGCGCCACCCTCGACCGCAACGGCTTGCGCCCGGCCCGCTACCTCGTGACGGATGACGGGCTCGTGGTGCTCGCCTCGGAGATGGGCGTGCTGCCGATCCCCGAGGAGACGATCGTCGAGAAGTGGCGCCTGCAGCCGGGCAAGATGCTGCTGATCGACCTCGAAGAGGGACGCATCGTCGCCGACGAGGAGATCAAGGCCCGCCTCGCGAAGGCGCACCCCTATCCGGACTGGCTGCGGCGCACCCAGATCGTGCTCGAGGACCTGCGCCCGGTCCAGGCGCGGGAATCCCGCACCGACGTGTCGCTGCTCGATCGCCAGCAGGCCTTCGGCTACACCCAGGAGGACCTGAAGCTCCTCATGCAGCCGATGGCGGTGACGGGCCAGGAGGCGGTCGGCTCCATGGGCACCGACACGCCGATCTCGGCCCTGTCGTCGAAGGCGAAGCTCCTCTACACCTACTTCAAGCAGAACTTCGCCCAGGTGACGAACCCGCCGATCGACCCGATCCGCGAGGAGCTCGTCATGAGCCTCGTCTCTTTCATCGGGCCGCGGCCGAACATCTTCGATCTGGAGGGTACCTCGCGCCGCAAGCGCCTCGAGGTCCGCCAGCCGATCCTCACCAACGCGGACCTGGAGAAGATCCGCTGCATCGGCCATTTCGAGGACCGCTTCGACACCAAGACGATCGACATCACCTATCCCGTCGAGCAGGGTGCCGCCGGCATGGAGGGCGCCGTCGAGCGCCTGTGCGACCGCGCCGAGGCCGCCGTGCGCGGCGGCTACAACATCATCATCCTGTCGGACCGCCAGGTGGGGCCGGACCGCATCCCGATCCCGGCGCTTCTCGCCACCGCGGCGGTGCACAACTACCTGATCCGCAAGGGACTTCGCACCTCCGTGGGGCTCGTGGTGGAATCGGGCGAGCCGCGCGAGGTGCATCATTTCGCCTGCCTGGCCGGCTACGGCGCCGAGGCGATCAATCCCTATCTCGCCTTCGACACGCTGCTCGCCATGAAGGACGAGCTGCCGCCGGAGGTGGACGAGACCGAGATCGTCCAGCGCTTCATCAAGGCCATCGACAAGGGGCTGCTCAAGGTCATGTCCAAGATGGGCATCTCGACCTACCAGTCCTATTGCGGCGCCCAGATCTTCGACGCCGTGGGCCTCAAGAGCGACCTGATCGAGAAGCATTTCTTCGGCACGGCCACCACGATCGAGGGCGCCGGCCTGCCCGAGATCGCCCGCGAGGCCGTGCTGCGCCACCGCGATGCCTTCGGCGATGCGCCGATCTACCGCGACAGCCTGGCGACCGGCGGCGAATACGCCTATCGCCTGCGCGGCGAGGCCCATGCCTGGAACCCGGACACGGTGGCGAGCCTCCAGCACGCCGTGCGCCTCAAGGCGGACGAGCGCTACCGCGAGTTCGCCCGGCTGGTGAACGAGCAGGAGAACGCCTTCAAGACCATCCGCGGCCTGTTCCGCATCCGCGCGGCCGCCGAGGCGGGGCGCGCACCGGTGCCGCCGGAAT